>CANQPX010000027.1 GCA_947625915.1 uncultured Clostridia bacterium | reverse complement strand
AGACACAGAAAATCGAGATATACTACAAATTTGTGGGAAGAATCTAACACGCATTTTTTTATTTTTAAAATGTTCCGCTTGAAATGGTCAACATCAGCTGACGTGCAAGGGAAGCGTTGTCGCCGTGACGTCTTGTATGCAAAGTTCTGTCGTCTACTATAGAAACGCCGAAGATCAGGCGGTATTCCATGCCGTTATAGCCGCAAAGCATACTTTCCAGTTTACGGATAAACGGGATAAGTTCATCTTTTTGATTGAAAGGCGTAACTATCATGAAAACGTCTGCTGTCAGGCGGCAGAAAGGCTGTTCTTCCGAGCAAACGAGCGCAAGGGAATCATTTATGAACTGTAAAAGTTCATCGCCTTTATCAACGCCGTAAGTTTCGTTGATAAGTTTAAATCTTTCTATATCGAACTGTATGAAAGCGATATCCTTATCGGGGTTTGAGTCGATAACATGGCGGCAGCGTTTGGAAAAAATTTTCGGATTTTTATCCGAAGAAAAATTGTTCAGGATATCCCTGTCGAAAGTTTCTTTCGGAGTATACGGGCGTATGTTATAGTGGATATCGGTGATCTTTCCTTTTTCGTCTCTGAGGAAAAAAGCGTGTAGATGGCAAAGTCCGAAATCGTTCATATCGGGAAGTTTTGCAGAAATATCCGTACTAAGACTGTTGCCCGAAGTGCCGCTGATGATGCCTTCGTTTATGCGTTCGCAGAACACTTCGAGAACGTTCAGCGAATCACTGCTGACGATGCCTTTCTCGCGCAGAAGGCTTCGTATTCCGGTATAATTTCCTATGTCAAAGGATTCTGAAAGTGAAAAAAGTTTATTATCCGCGATATTGTTATAGATATGTATGGTTTCGTGATCCTGTTTTATTATTTCGGTGAGGCGGGGTTCATATTTTTGCGGAAATTCGATACTCATAGAACTCACTCCATTCGATATTTGTCTGTTTTAAAGGATTATAGCACATTTGCCCACCGATTGCAAGTAAAATTTATTGTAATTTATTTTAAAATTATATTATTTGCAAAAAAATAAAAACAGGCGCGGACAAACTAAAAAACGAAAAGCAAAACTTTGCCCGAAAAGTTGATCGAGCTGAGCCCAGCTCGCGGTTTCCAAAGGCAGAGCCTTTGGTCGTCGTCCGCAGACGACGAAATCCCCTAATGCCTTTAGGAGTTCCGCAGGGGGTGAATTGCTGTCGCAGACAGCAAGAGGGGGAAGCCACTGCGAAAACCAAAACTTCGTTTGGTCGAGGGCTTCCCCCTTGAACTAACGAATTTTTTCAAATTTTCCCTTGTCAAACAACCCGGTGAGTTGTTTGACAACGAACTATACTTATTCTATAAAAACTTTTTCTGCAAACTGAAAATCTCCCCTGCAAAATTTTGCAGGGGAGATCCTTACTCATTTTCTTCCGAGTGACTCAACGCATAGGATATCATCATAAGACTGTCTCCAAGGTGAACATTTTCCACAACGACATTTTTATGTGAGACTGTAATATCATAATGCGTAAAATTCCAGAATGCCTGTATGCCCCATAGAACGAGCCTGTCCGCAAGCGCCTGCGCCGACGTTTCGGGAACGCAGAGTATAGCGACCTGCGGTTTGTTCTTTTCAAAAAAACTTTTTGCGCCCGATATGTGCATCACTTCCAGTCCCGCAACATTTTCGCCTATTTTTTCCTCATCGCTGTCAAATATCCCGATCAGTTCGCAGCCGTATTCGGAAAAATCCATATGTGCGGCGATAGCCTTTCCGAGATTTCCCGCGCCGATAAGCACTGTTTTGCAGTGACCCGTAACGCCTAAAATGCTGCCTATGGCTTTTTTCAGTTCTTCAAGGTTGTAACCGTAACCCTGCTGCCCGAAACCGCCGAAGCAGTTAAGATCCTGACGTATCTGTGAAGCGGTGAGCGACATCTTCTCGGCTAATTTTTCGGAAGATATCCTTACAACGCCTTGTCTTAACAGTGCGCCTATGAAGCGGTAATATCTCGGCAGACGTTTTATGACCGAATTTGAAATGACTGATTTTTTTGTTTCCTTTGGCATTGTCTGTGTGACTTCTCCTTTTACTTCATCATTTCGGCAAGCCTGTTGTTGATCTCTTTAAGGAATGTTTCCGTATCAACTGGCTGCTTATTTTCAAGCTTGGAAACAGCGGCAAGGTTCTTATCCATAATGCCGTCCTCCATAGTTTTGATCGAAGCTTTTTCGAGCTTATCGGCATATTCCGCCAGTGCGGGCAAATTGTCCATTTCTGCTCTCTTGCGGAGCGCGCCGCTCCATGCGAAGATGGTCGCGATAGGATTTGTGGAAGTTTTTTCGCCTTTGAGGTAATTGTAGTAGTGGCGGGTAACTGTTCCGTGAGCGGCTTCGTATTCGTAAACGCCGTCGGGAGAAACGAGCACCGATGTCATAAGTCCGAGACTTCCGAAAGCCGTTGCCAGCATATCCGACATAACGTCTCCGTCATAGTTCTTGCAAGCCCAGATAAAGCCGCCTTCCGAGCGGATAACTCTTGCGATAACGTCATCAATGAGCGTGTAGAAATATTCAATTCCCGCAGCTTCAAACTTAGCTTTGTACTCATTTTCGTAAATTTCCGCAAAAATATCCTTGAAACGGTGATCGTATGTTTTTGAAATGGTATCTTTAGATGCGAACCAGAGATCTTCTTTTGCGTCAAGAGCATAGTTGAAGCAGGCTCTTGCAAATGAAGCTATCGAACTGTCAATGTTGTGAACGCCTTGGATAACGCCGTCGCTCGTTTTGAAATCGTGTATCAGCGCGCGTGTTTCCTTTCCGTTTTCATCTGTGACTACCAGTTCAGCCTTTGAACCCTTTGGAACTTTCATTTCGGTATTCTTGTAAATATCTCCGTAAGCGTGACGGGCGATCGTGATAGGCTTTGTCCAAGTAGGGATATACGGAACGATACCTTTTACGAGTATAGGCTTTCTGAACACCGTTCCGTCGAGAATTGCACGGATAGTTCCGTTAGGGGACTTCCACATTTCTTTCAGATCGTATTCTGTCATTCTCTGGGCGTTGGGAGTTATTGTCGCGCATTTTACTGCAACGCCGTATTTTTTTGTAGCTTCCGCGGAATCGAAAGTTACCTTATCTTCCGTTTCGTTTCTGTGTTTCAAGCCAAGGTCATAGTATTCCGTTTTCAGATCGACATAAGGTCTGATAAGGATATCCTTTATCATTTTCCAGATGATCCTTGTCATTTCGTCCCCGTCCATTTCAACAAGGGGAGTGGTCATTTGTATTTTTTCGGCTTCAGCCATTTTGAATTCCTCCTAAAAAGTGTGATATCGTATCGCCGGGCGATAGCATACAACGCCGCAGACGGGTTTATTTGCCTTTGAAGATATTAAGCAATATCCCTATAGCAGTTCCCGTCAGCAGACCTGCAAGCGTAACTGAAAGAACGCTCCCGGAAAGCGCGCCGAGGATCGCTCCTATGACAGTTCCGCATGAGATACCGAGAACGATCCTTGTCACTTCGGAATTTATACGGTCGGGAAGTTCTTCCGACCATTCTTTCAGTGTAACGAGCCGTTCTCCGTCGTCGCCTTCGTCCGGGTCAAAAGAAGTATTTCTGAGCAGGTCGCAGGGAAATCCCGGGCAAACTCCGCAATGTTCGAGCTGTTTTTCCTCACAGCATTTTTTTATCTCGCAGTTTCCCGCCCAGTTGCCTTCTTCAAGTTCTATGCAGCCCACGCAGTCTCCCGCCGTGTAACTCGGACAGTTCTCACAGTCGAGACCGCACCTTGACCGCTGCATTATTTCAGGCTTTCGCGGGTGTAGTCAAGCAGACCGCCTGCGAGGATAATATCCTTTGTTCTTCCCGAAAGTTCGCAAAGAACGGTGATCTTTTCGCCCGTAGTTTTATTTTTTACTGTAAGTTCCGTTTCGCCTTTTTCAATGGCTTCGCGTACATTTTTGATAACGAGCTGGTCGCCCTGTGAGATCTTGTCGTAATCGGCTTCGTTCTTGAAAGTGAGCGGAAGTATACCCGCGTTTATAAGATTAGCGCGGTGGATCCTTGCAAAACTCTTTACAAGAACTGCTTTTACGCCCAGATGCAGCGGAGCAAGCGCAGCGTGTTCACGGGAAGAACCCTGTCCGTAGTTTGAACCGCCGACGATAATGCTCTTTCCGAGGCTTTCGGCGCGTGCGGGGAAAGATTCATCGCAGACCGTGAAGCAGTATCTGGATATCGCGGGAATATTTGAACGCAGCGGCAGGATCTTTGCGCCTGCGGGCATGATGTGGTCGGTGGTGATGTTGTCGCCGACTTTGAGCGAGCAAGCCGCGTCGATCGTATCAAGAAGCGGGTGCGTAGTGGGGAAAGGCTTTATATTCGGACCGCGGAGGATCTCCACCTTGTCCATTTCTGATTCCGGAGCGGGAGGAGTTATCATATTATCGTTGATAACGAATTCCTGCGGGATCTCAAATACAGGCATTTCGCCGAGACATCTCGGGTCGGTGAACACGCCTTTGATGGCGGAAACCGCCGCGACTTCCGGAGAAACGAGGTAAATTTGTCCGTCCTTGGTTCCCGAGCGTCCTTCAAAGTTCCTGTTGAAAGTACGGAGAGAAATTCCCTTGGAGTTAGGGGATTGTCCCATGCCGATACAAGGACCGCAGGCACTTTCAAGGATACGCGCGCCCGCGTCTATCATAATGGAAAGCGCGCCGTTCTGTGCAAGCATATTCAGCACTTGTTTTGAACCGGGAGCAATTGAAAGCGAAACATCGGGGTGAACGGTCTTGCCCTTGAGGATATGAGCGACTTTCATCATATCCATGAGCGAACTGTTTGTGCAGGAACCTATGCAGACCTGATCTATCTTCATGCCTTCCAGTTCCTTGGCGGTCTTGATGTTGTCGGGGGAATGAGGACAAGCCGCAAGAGGAGCGAGTTTACTGAGGTCTATTTCGATAGTTTCGTCGTATACTGCGTCGGGATCTGCGGAAAGTTCCGTCCAGACGTCCTCACGCTTCTGGGCTTTAAGGAACTGCTTTGTAATTTCGTCCGAAGGGAAAACAGACGTTGTTGCGCCCAGTTCCGCGCCCATGTTGGTGATCGTGGCTCTTTCGGGAACGCTGAGAGTTTTTACGCCGTCTCCGGTGTATTCGATGACTTTTCCCACGCCGCCCTTAACGGACATAATGCGGAGAACTTCAAGGATAACGTCTTTAGCCGCTACCCACGGGGAAAGTTTTCCTGTAAGTTTTACATTTACTATCTTGGGATATGTAATGTAATATGCGCCGCCGCCCATAGCGACTGCAACATCAAGACCGCCCGCGCCGATAGCGATCATGCCCAGACCGCCGCCTGTGGGGGTATGGCTGTCGGAACCGATGAGCGTTTTGCCGGGTATGCCGAAGCGTTCAAGGTGAACTTGGTGGCATATACCGTTTCCGGGACGGGAGAAGTAAATTCCGTGCTTCTTTGCAACGGAGCCTATAAAGCGGTGGTCGTCGGCATTTTCAAAGCCGGACTGGAGTGTATTATGGTCGATGTAAGCCACCGAGCGTTCGGTCTTAACTCTCGGGACTCCCATAGCTTCAAATTCAAGGTACGCCATTGTACCTGTAGCATCCTGTGTCAGAGTCTGGTCGATGCGTATGCCTATTTCGCTGCCTTTGACGAATTCGCCGTCAACGAGGTGAGCTTTCAGAATTTTTTCGGTCAAAGTAAGACCCATTCGTATCAATCCTTTCAAGAAGTTCTGAACAGGAGGGCGATATCCTCCTTACAATAAATTATAACCTTTTTCGCACATATTGTCAAGAATTTATCAAAGCGTATAATGTTAATTTTTTCCCACAGATAAAATAAAAAAGTGTGCAATTTGGCAGAGTTTTTGCGTAGGCTGTATGGGAGTGATATCTGCTGACGAAGGGCAAAATTAAATTTTTTTTGGAGGGAATGCTTATAGAATATGTACAAAATGTAATTTAAATTTTATCATAGCCGATATGCCCGCTTTTTTTGCTGAAAAATATTGCAGAATTCGTAAAGATGTGGTATAATTAATTGTTTAATATTGCTGTTGTCGGAGAAGTGAAGATATTGAGAATTCTTGGGATCGATCCGGGCTACGCTATAGTGGGCTTCGGTGTGGTGGAATATAACGGATATGATTTCGTGCCCGTACATTTCGGCGCGATAACCACTGAGGCGGGAACTGACTTTTTCCTGCGGCTTAAAACAATTTATGACGATATGAATACCGTGTTGGATACTTTCCGCCCCGATTCTATGGCGATAGAAAAACTTTTCTTCAACACGAACCAAAAAACAGGCATCGATGTCGCTCAAGCAAGAGGAGTAACTATCCTCGCTGCCGTAAATATGGGCATACCTATCTTTGAATATACGCCCCTTCAGGTGAAACAGTCCGTTGTGGGTTACGGCAGAGCCGAAAAAAGTCAAGTCATGGAAATGACCCGCAAGATCCTTGGTCTTGCCGAAGTACCTAAACCGGACGATACCGCAGACGCTCTTGCGATAGCAATATGCCACGGACATTCGGGCGGCAGCGCGGGCGGCTTCCGCGTGAAAAAAGGACTTTGAACAAAAGGAGTTTTATTATGATATACAGTGTAAGAGGAAAGATCATACATAAAAGCACAGATATGGCTGTCATAGAATGCGGCGGAGTAGGCTATGCCTGCCGCACTACGCTTTCCACCCTTTCGGGAATGGGAAAAACAGGCGAAGAAGCTATGCTGTATACTTATCTGCACGTCAGAGAGGATAACGTTGAACTTTTCGGTTTCCTTACGGAGCAGGAACTCAATTGCTTCAAAATGCTCATAACTGTCTCGGGCGTGGGACCGAAAGCAGGACTTGCGATACTTTCCGATACGACTCCGGAACGCTTTGCCCTTACGGTGGCAACGGGTGACTATAAAGCTTTCACAAAAACAAAAGGCATAGGCGCAAAACTTGCCCAAAGAGTCGTTCTGGAACTTAAAGATAAAATAACCAAAGAACAGCTTTCCGGTGCGGGAACTGCGGAGACAGTATTTGAAAACGTTCCGGTAGGCGGCGAAAATATTTCCGAGGCAATATCCGCACTGGTAGTATTGGGCTACAGTCAGACAGAAGCTGCTTCCGCAGTAGCAAAACTCGATCCCGCACTTCCGGTGGAGGAACTTATACGTTTGTCGCTGAAAAAAATGGCTGCAAATCTGTAAAAAGTACAAGTTTCAAAGGCATATCATAGAAAGGAGCGGTAAAGTGCTGTATTATCCCGATTATACAAAATGCCCCGTAAATGTTATAGCGTCAATAAGGAAATATTACAGAGCACATACCAATTATCCATCAATACCAAAACTCGATAAGGCACTTGACAAATTCTATAAGAATGTGGTGCTGATAGTCCTTGACGGCATGGGAAAGGCTATGCTTGAAAGAGATCTTCCCGATAACTCTTTCCTCAGGAAAAATCATGTTGACGACCTGACGTCAGTTTTCCCGTCAACAACTGCCGCCGCCATGACAAGTTACTATACGGGAGTTTCGCCGAAAGAACACGGCTGGCTCGGCTGGTCACTGTTCTTCAAGGAATTCTGCCGCATGGTGGACGTTTTCCCGAATACAGACAGCTATACGGGAGTTCCCGTTTCAAACCTTAATGCCGCGCATTTCGTCATGCCCTATGAAACTATCTATAAGGATATCCTCAACTCCATAATCGGCGAAGTGCAGCCGTTTACTATTGCACAGCCGGGAATATATATCCCCGAAAACGGAAATTTCCATAAAGTTGCGGATAAGTTCGAGCGGGTGGTCGAACTGGTAAAAATGATATGCAATACCCCGCAGAATACATTTACCTTCGTTGAATGGAACAGCCCCGATGATGTTGCTCACAGGAGCGGCTGCTATTCCGAGGAGACTTCCGAATGTCTGCTGAACCTGAACTACAGGATAAAGGAACTTTGCGAAGGGCTTACAGATACACTGGTGATAGTTTCCGCAGATCACGGACTTATAGACATAAGCGAAGAGATACGCATAGACCAGATAAAGGAAATTTCCGAATGTCTTGTCCTTCCGCCTTTTGTGGAGAACCGCGCTGCGGCTTGCTATGTAAAATATGACCGCAAGACCGATTTCGAGCGGGCTGTCCATAATTACCTCGGAAATGATTTCCTGCTGCTCTCGCGGAACGATGTGCTTTCAAAAAATATCCTTGGCGGCGGCGAGCCGCACCCGAAAACCATAGACTTTATCGGGGATTACATGATCTGCGCCATCGGCAGCAAGAGCATACGCTATCAGCCGCTGAACGCCAAGCCGAAACGTATGAACAAAGCCGCCCACGGCGGTTTCACCGACGAGGAAATGGTAGTGCCGCTGATAATTATACCCACTAAACAAACTAAGGAATATAAACAAAAAAGGCTTATCTGATCTGAAAGGAAGATAAATTTGCTGGAATCGAGCGAAATGAATTTCGAGCCGCAGGCAGGAAGAATGGTCTCTCCAAACATAAACGAGAACGATACCGAAGATATAGAAGTCGGCTTGCGCCCTAAGACCCTTTCCGAATATATCGGACAGGATAAGGTAAAGGAAAATATGTCCATTTACATCGAAGCGGCAAAAAAACGCGGCGAACCTTTGGATCATGTTCTGCTTTACGGTCCTCCGGGACTGGGAAAAACAACGCTTTCCGCCATAATTGCCCACGAAATGGGGGTAAATATCCGCATCACATCGGGACCTGCGATAGAAAAACCCGGCGATCTTGCGGCACTTCTTACAAACCTTTCCGAAAATGACGTACTTTTCATTGACGAGATACACCGCCTTTCAAGAGCGATAGAGGAAGTCCTCTATCCCGCGCTTGAAGATTACGCACTGGATATAATCATCGGCAAAGGTCCTTCCGCACGTTCGCTGCGCATAGACCTGCCGAAATTCACACTTATCGGAGCGACTACAAGAGCGGGGCAGCTCACTTCTCCGCTGCGCGACCGCTTCGGAATGATACAGCGTCTGGAACTTTACACATATGAACAGCTTTGCGACATAGTAATGCGTTCATCGGTGATACTCGGCGTTCCGTGCGAAAAAGCAGGAGCAATGGAGATCGCAAAGCGTTCAAGAGGAACTCCCCGTATCGCAAACAGACTTCTCAAACGTGTGAGAGATTTTGCGGACGTTCTCGGCAACGGAAAGATAACCGAGGATATCGCAAAGATAGCCCTTGACAGAATGGAGATAGACAGTCTCGGACTCGATACCCTTGACAAGCGTGTGCTGAATATGCTTATAAAAGGCTATAACGGCGGTCCTGTGGGACTGGAAACACTTGCTTCCGCTATCGGAGAAGAAGCGGTAACATTGGAGGACGTATGCGAACCGTTCCTTATGCAGCTCGGATTTATTGCAAGGACCCCTCGGGGACGATGCGCGACAGCCCTTGCTTATAAACACCTCGGCTATGAGCAGGATAGCGGAACGGATAATTCACAGCAGACTTTTTTTGAATAAAAATATAAATATACGGGCGTACTGCATGAACGGCAGTACCTCAGCCCCACAAAGGAGATAATCATAATGGGCAGACTATTCGGAACAGACGGAGCAAGAGGAGTTGCCATTACGGAGCTTACCTGCGAAACAGCTATGCAGATAGGCAGAGCGGCGGCAATGGTGCTTACAAAGAAGGCGAACCATAAACCTAAGATACTCATAGGAAAGGATACAAGGATATCTTCGGACGTTCTTGAAGCCTCGCTCATAGCGGGGATATGTTCCGTTGGCGCAGACGCGGTAACGCTGGGAGTTATCCCGACGCCTGCGGTGGCTTTTCTGGTGAAAAAGCGCGAAGCGGACGCGGGCGTTATGATATCGGCTTCTCATAACAGCATGGAGTTCAACGGAATAAAACTGTTTTCAGGAACAGGCTATAAACTTTCCGATGACATTGAGGAGGAGATAGAAAAGCTCGTTCTCGATACTCCGGAAAAGATAACCGAGGCAATGACAGGTTTCAAAAATGTCGGAAAGGTCACTCATGATAAAAAAGCCGAATGGGATTACATCAGATATATCATGAAGACCATCGATCATGACCTTGCGGGGATACGCGTTGCGATAGACTGTGCAAACGGTTCTGCAAGCGTTACTGCGGAAAGGCTTTTCGGCGGTCTGGGAGCAACGGTATTCCTCACGAACTGCACTCCCAACGGAACGAACATAAACGATAACTGCGGTTCTACACACATTGAGAACGTTGCAAAATGCGTTGTGAAAAATAAATGCCATGTGGGAGTTGCGTTTGACGGAGACGCGGATCGCTGCCTTGCGGTGGACGAAACGGGAGCCGTCATTGACGGAGATAAGCTTATTGCGATATTTGCGCGGGATATGCGGGATAAAGGCACTCTTAAAAAGAATACCGCCGTGGTAACGGTGCTGACGAACCTCGGATTTACACATTTTGCACATAATAATGACATCAATATGATAACCACAAAAGTGGGCGACAGATATATTATGGAACAGATGCTTGCAGGCGGCTATAACCTCGGCGGCGAACAGTCGGGGCATATCATTTTCCATGACTATGCCACAACGGGAGACGGTCAGCTGACGGCAGTGCAGTTCCTGAGCATACTGAAAAGACAGGAGCGGAAAGCTTCCGAACTCGGCTCCATGATGGAAAGATACCCGCAGGTAATGATAAACGTCAAGATAGAGCCCAAGTGGAAAGAAGCATGGAAAAACGATGAGGAGATCGAACAGCTCATCGCCGTAAATCAGAAAAAACTCGGTTCAAGCGGACGGATACTCGTTCGTGAAAGCGGTACTGAACCGCTTATAAGAGTCATGATAGAGGGCAGGAAGTTCAGACTGATAAATCAGATGGCTATGGAGATCGCCGATAAGATCAAGGAACGCTGTTCCGATGAAAAGCCTGCCGAAACCGAAGATGCCGAAGAATGATGCTCGGCAGATGCCGAAAGGATAGTTTTAAATGAGAACAGCGGACAAATGGACGGATTACAGACTGTTGGACTGCACCTGTTCGGAAAAGCTGGAAATGTGGGGAGATATCCCGCTTATCCGCCCCGATCCTCAGATAATCTGGAAAACCGACAAAAGATCGGAATTCTGGGATAAAGCTTACGGGCATTATCACCGCTCCGATAAAGGCGGCGGACAGTGGAGCTTCAAGCGAAAGATCCCGGAAAGCTGGATAATTTCTTACGGTGAACTGAAATTCATTATCCGCCCGACGGGTTTCAAGCATACGGGACTTTTCCCCGAACAAGCCGTAAACTGGGATCATATGAGAGATGCCATACGCGGCGCAGGACGGGAGATAAGCGTTCTTAACCTGTTCGCGTATACGGGCGGGGCAACTCTTGCCTGCGCAGGCGCGGGAGCGTCGGTATGCCATGTGGACGCTTCAAAAGGCATGGTGCAGTGGGCGCGTGACAATGCCGCCGCTTCGGGACTTGCGGACAGACCTATCCGATGGATAGTAGACGACTGCGAAAAATTCGTTGCAAGGGAAATACGCCGCGGACGGAGATATGACGCGATAGTTATGGATCCGCCGTCATACGGACGAGGACCCAATCAGGAAGTATGGAAACTTGAGGACTGCATTTACGATCTTGTAAAGCTTTGTATGGGAGTTATGAGCGACAGACCGCTGTTTTTCCTGCTCAACAGCTATACAACGGGGCTTTCCCCGTCGGTAATGGCATATATCCTCAATGAGACGGTTGCGGAAAAATTCGGCGGAACGGTCACTGCCGATGAGATAGGACTTCCCGTTGAGTCGGGGAAAGCAGTCCTGCCATGCGGTTCAACGGCAATATGGAGAGGTGATGCCTGATGTTCTGGCTGTCGCTTTTGGGCGGGATATACTTCATAATAGTTGGTATCACAGGAAAAGGCAGAGCGTACCGCTCAAAAATGGGTACACCTCTTTCAGGAAAAGAAGCAAAAACGGTAAAGGTGATATATCTTTCGGTGGGAGCAGTCCTGCTGGTAATTGCCGTGTTCAGCGGCATAGAACTTTTTTCGGGAGCATAAAAAATGGATAGTAAAAAGGACGAAATAATTATTTCCGCACAGAATGTGGAATTTCACTATGAAAACGATCCGGAGGACAAGACCCCGCCGAAACAGGTGCTGAAAAATGTTTCACTGGATATAAAGCGGGGACAGTTCACAGCCGTGCTCGGACATAACGGCTCGGGAAAATCTACAATTGCAAAGCATATGAACGGCATACTCCTGCCATGCGGAGGAAAAGTCTATGTTGACGGCATAGACACCTGCGATGAGGATAGGATATTTGACGTTCGCCAGCGTGTGGGAATGGTTTTCCAGAACCCCGATAACCAGTTGGTGGCAACTATTGTTGAGGAGGACGTGGCGTTCGCACTTGAAAATCTCGGCGTTCCCACGGACGAAATGCGCGAACGTGTGGACGATGCCCTGAGATCGGTGGGAATGTATGAATATAGGGAACATTCCCCGCATCAGCTTTCAGGCGGACAGAAGCAAAGGATAGCTATTGCGGGAATAATCGCCATGCGCCCCGACTGCATAGTCCTTGACGAGCCGACGGCAATGCTTGACCCGAAAGGCAGAAAGGAAGTCCTTAAAACTATCCGCAAGCTGAATCACGATTTCGGCATTACGGCAGTCCTTATAACTCACTATATGGAAGAAGCTGCACAGGCGGATAGGATAGTCGTTATGGATAACGGAGAGATACTTATGGACGATGTGCCAAAGAACGTTTTTTCAAATGTGGAGCTTATGAAGCGCATAGGTCTGGACGTTCCGCAGGTGACTGAACTTATGTATCTTATGGGACAAAGCGGGCTGCCGTCCGATACGCATATAATAGATGAGGAAGAATGTGCGGACGCGCTTTTTGCGCTGTTAAAAAACTGATCGCTGCAAGGGAACGTTATTCCTTTTTACGGAAAACGTATCTTCGGGAGGAATTGAAATGCCGATGATAAAGACAGAGGGTCTGACATATACCTACAGCATAGGTACACCGTTTGAAAAAACGGCGGTAAATAATGTGGACCTTGAAATAGAAGAGGGAACATTTTCCGGGATCATAGGGCATACCGGTTCGGGAAAGTCCACTCTTATACAGCATCTGAACGGTCTTATTAAACCTACTTCGGGAAAGGTTTTTATAGACGGTCAGGACATCTGGAGCAAAGATGTGAATATACGGGATATACGTTTCAAGGTGGGACTTGTGTTCCAGTACCCCGAATATCAGATATTTGAGGAGACGGTGTATAAGGATATTGCTTTCGGACCGAAAAACATGGGACTTCCCGATGATGAGATCGACCGCAGAGTAAAGGAAACTGCGGAACTTGTCGGTCTGAGACAGGAAATATTGTACAGATCGCCTTTTGAACTTTCCGGCGGACAAAAGCGGAGAGTCGCTATCGCGGGAGTTATGGCAATGGAACCGAAAGTCCTTATCTTGGACGAGCCTACGGCAGGTCTTGATCCGAAAGGACGGGACAAGATCCTGAACCAGATAAAGGAATACCACAGACAAAAAAACACTACCGTCCTGCTTGTTTCACACAGCATGGAGGACGTGGCAAAATTCGCGGATAAGATACTTGTCATGAACAAAGCGCAGGTATTTTGCTATGAGGATACGCCGGATGTTTTCAAGCGTGCAGATGAACTGACGAGCATAGGGCTTTCCGTTCCGCAGATAACAAGAGTTTTCCTTGAACTGAAAAAGCGGGGCATAGATATACGCACAGACGTTTATACAACGGAATTCGCAAGGAAAACTATCCTCGAATACCTTGAAAATAAAGGAAAGCGAGGTGGGGCAAATGCTTAAAGATATCACTATAGGACAGTATTTTCCCGGGAAGTCGGCAGTCCATAAGCTCGATTCCCGCTTCAAGATAATGATCACGGGAATTTTCATAGGAATGCTGTTCTCGGCGGACGGTTTCATCGCATTGGGAGTGGGACTTGTTTTCCTGATAATGGCTTTCATTATCTCGGAGATACCGTTCAAGCTGATGTTAAAGAGCCTTAAACCTATAGTTCCGATAATCATATTCACATCTGTATTGAACATATTCTTTCTGGACGGCGCTCCGCTCATAAAACTCGGTTTTATAAAAATAACGGCGGAAGGTCTGCGGACAAGCGCATTTATGGTGATAAGGATAATCGCGCTTATAATGGGAAGTTCCCTGCTGACATATACAACTTCCCCGATAACGCTTACGGACGCTATAGAACGGCTGCTTTCTCCGCTAAAAAAGGTAAAGCTCCCCGTGCATGAACTTGCAATGATGATGACCATTGCGCTGCGGTTCATTCCGACGCTTATAGAGGAAACGGATAAGATCATATCCGCTCAGAAAGCAAGAGGCGCGGATATGGAAAGCGGAAGTATATTCCAAAGGATAAAAGCCCTTACGCCGATACTTATACCGCTTTTCGTGTCGGCATTCAGACGCGCGGAGGAACTTGCGGTGGCGATGGAGTGCAGATGCTATCAGGGCGGAGACGGAAGAACAAGACTGCGGCAGCTGAAATCGGACGGAAAAGATTATTTCGCACTGGGACTTTCAATAGTTTTTCTGAACATTGTTATCGCACTCAACTGCGTTTTAGGGTGAGGAAAAGACCATGCGAAATCTTAAAGTTATGGCTGCTTATAGGGGAACTGCTTATCACGGCTTCCAAAGGCAGGAAAACGCCGTCGGCGTCCAGAATATCATTGAGGAAAAACTTGAGTATATAACAAATTCCCCCGTGAAGATAAACGGCTGCTCGAGAACAGATACGGGCGTACACGCAAATGAATATTGCTTTTCCTTTGAAACGGAGCATACCATTCCATGCGGCAATATCGTAAGAGGAATGAATTCGCTTTTGCCGGACGATATCTCCATACTCAGCTGCGAGGAAGTGCCGAGCAGTTTCCATGCGCGGTACTCCTGCACCGCAAAGGAATATCTTTACCTGATACTGAACAGACCGAGCAAAGACCCGTTCCTTGCGGATCTGGCACTGCATTATCCGTATGAACTGAATGTTCCGCTTCTGGAGCGGGTATCGCAGGACTTTGTGGGAACACACGATTTTACATCGTTCTGCGGAACGGCAAATCAGAAAGAGGACAGCGTACGCACTATAGAATATTTTAAAATACAGAAGTGTGAAAATTTTGTGAAATTCCTTGTAAAAGGTGACGGATTTTTGTATAATATGGTTAGGATCATGGTCGGTACGCTGATATTTGTAAATGAGGGAAAACTTGCGGATAATTCTGTACCGCAGATACTTGCGGCAAGAAACAGGGATCTGGCGGGAAAGACCATTCAGGCGCACGGCTTGTACCTTAACAGAGTATTTTATTGAAATGAGGAGGAAAGCAAATGGCTGTTACAGATGTTTCTATGCTTCGCCGGAACAGAAAAAAGAAAAAAGCCGTGAGCTTTCTGAAAAAGCTGATAATTATACTTGCCGCTGCGGCTGCGGTGGCTGCGATAGTGCTTACAAAGGATATGTGGTACCCGAAACTTGACGGGATACTGACAAAGATCCCCGCGCCTGAAAATACCGCGGAACTTGCGGAAGGATATTTCCCGCTGTCAATAGAAGGCGGCGCAAGTTATCAGCTGCTTGCGATGGATAATTGCCTTGCGATAACGGACGACTCGCATTTTTTTGTACACAATACCGACGGAAAGATGGTATTTTCGGCGCAGCATACATTTTCAAACCCGATAATGACTGCGGGCGACAAAAAAATACTTTTGTACGATCTGGGCGGGAAAAGTTTTTCCCTTTACAGCAAGTATAAAAATATTTATACCAAAACTACCGACGATCCTATACTTATTGCCCGCATCGGCAGCGGCGACGCGGCTGCAATAGTTACAAAAGGCGAAAAATATCCCTCGGAACTGATGGTATATGACGGCAACGGAAAGAATATTTTTAATTATCGCTCCGTTTCAAGAATAATAGATGTAACTTTCGATCCCGACAGCAGCGGCTGTTATATCACGACAATAGGTGTTTCGGGCGGATACATGGTATCAAGGATACTGTATTACAGATTTGACAAGATCGACCGTGACGAAGCGGGAGATCCCATTCCGGTATGGCAGACGGAGGACGTGCAGACGCTGGCGCTTTCGGTGCGGCTGTTCGGAGATAACGATATATTACTGCTGGGAGATACGATGTGCGCATATTATGACAGTTCGGGAACGTTCATAAATTCATATCAGTACAAACGGCGGCTGGTGGACTATTCGGTGGAAGGCAGCACCGCGGCTCTGATATTTGTTAATGAAGAACTCAGGACTTCGGAACTTGTTACACTGGATTGTACGGAAAATATCATTTCAAATAAACCGCTGGATCATGAAGTGATAAACGTTCAGGTCAGTGAAGGTACGGTATTTCTGCAAAGCGCGGAGGGGATAGATTCATATACTTCCGCAGGCGAATCGATATCGAGCGTAAAACTTGATACGGATTACGATGATTTTTGCAGAATGGGGAACTATATTTACCTGCTTGGTTATGACAGTATAAACAGGATAAATTTCAATTGAACGAAAGGATAGATAAATTGCACTATATTTTGGATATAGCCGTCATATCGATAATGGTGATATGTATTCTTACAGGCTCAAAAAAAGGCGCGGTCAGAATGGTGATCTCAATGGCAGGCTGTATAGCTGCCGCAGCGGCTGCGGTGTTTGTCAGCGGAGCATTGGATGAGTACGTCTATGATAAATTTATAAAACAAACAGTTATATCGGCAATGGAAAAAAAAGCTGACGAACTTTCGGAAAAATTTTTTTCGGAAGATGTACTGAAAAATTTTCTTTCGGAAAAAGGTATTGACACAGAAAATGTTAGTTCTCCGCAAATATCCGAAAAACTTAAAGAGTATGCGGGGGACTTGACGAATGAGGAAATTCGTGATAAACTTAATAGTATGTTTATAGAGTATTGCCGCAAACTTACTGACGTGTTTTCCGGAGTGCTGCCCGACGACGTCATAAACGGCGCGGGAAACTATATAAATGAACTTGAAACAGAAAACGAACGCAAGATAGATATGATGATATTTGACGGACATTCGGCGGCTGAACTTATCGAACGGGAAATCGTCCGTCCGGTGTTGATAAAAGCAGTAAGAACTGCTTTATTTTTCCTTACGTTTACAGCCGTTTCGATAATATTTAAGATAATATCATATGCGGTAAAGGCTTTGCGTAAAGTGCCGACCGTACGATCGGCAGACAATATCCTCGGAGGTGTGCTCGGAACATTCCAAGGCTTGGTAATTACAGCCGCAGTATGTATGGCTTTGTATATTTTTATAAATATGACCTCGGACAGCAGCACTTACATCAATTCGGAAATAATATCCGAAACAAAAGCGTTTAAATGGTTTTTCAGCGGGACGTTTTTCCTGCTGTCGCTCATACTGAAATAGAAGATTTGGAGGACAACGGCAATATGCTTTGTACAAGATGCAAAAAAAGAACAGCTGTGGTTTTTATTACGGCAATGCAGGGCGAGGAAAAAAGGAATGAAGGACTTTGCCTTGTTTGCGCTAAAGAACTCGGTATACCGCAGGTAAAGGAATATATGGATCATATGGGGATATCCGACGATGATGTGGAAGAATTCGCCGATCAGATGACGGATATAAGCGAAGCTTTGGACGGAGATTCTTTCCAGCCCGGCGGAACGGGTTCTTTCCCGGGATTTATACAGAACCTTTTCGGCGGCTCGATTAAAAGTTTCGGTGAAAAAATGAAGGATAATTCCGATGCATATGACTTCTTTGGCTCGGATAACTCAAAACAGAAAGAAGAAACTTCCAAAAAGGAAAAGGATAAACGCTCGGGAAGATCAAAAACAAAATTCCTCGACAGCTACTGCACGAACCTTACACGCAGAGCAGCAGAAGGAAAACTCGATAATATCATCGGCAGGGATAAGGAGATCGCAAGGACCATACAGATACTTTCCCGCCGCCAGAAGAATAATCCTTGCCTCATAGGTGAACCCGGCGTGGGAAAGACCGCCATCGCGGAGGGGATCGCCCAGAAAATAGTTTCCGGCGATGTCCCGTTCAACCTGAGAAATAAAAGCCTGCATCTTCTCGACCTGACGGCTCTTGTTGCGGGAACACAGTTCAGAGGACAGTTTGAAAGCCGTATGAAAGGCTTGATAGACGAGGTAAAGTCCGAGGGAAACGTTATACTTTTCATTGATGAGGTACACAACCTTGTGGGAACAGGCGACAGCGAAGGTTCAATGAATGCCGCAAATATACTGAAACCTGCCCTTTCAAGGGGAGAAGTACAGGTCATCGGCGCAACGACTTTCAAGGAGTACAGAAAGTATATCGAAAAGGACAGCGCTCTTGAACGCCGTTTCCAGCCTGTTACAGTGACGGAACCGAGCATTTCCGAAACGGAATCTGTTCTTATGGGCATAAGAAAATATTACGAGGAACATCACAGAGTAAAGATAACCGATGAATTGCTGAAACGCTGTGCAGTTCTTTCAGAAAGATATATAAACGACAGGTTTTTGCCTGATAAGGCTATTGATCTGCTGGACGAATCCTGCGCCTGCGCCTGCATAAGAAGCAAAGAACTCAGCAAGTATGATGAGGTATGCGAAAAAATAGTTGAGACCGAATCGGCGATAACTTCCATGGAAGAAGAGACGGAACCGGATTTCGCTAAAATTGCAGAAGCAAAAGCCGATGTTATCAAGCTTGGCGAGGAAAAGGAACAGCTTGAAGAAAAAGTAAACAATATTTATGTTACCGAAGCAGACGTTTCAAAAGTTATAGAACTCTGGACGGGCATTCCCGCCACAAAGATCATGGAAAGCGAATATGCTAAGATAAACGGCTTGGAGGAAGTGCTCAAAAAGCATATCATCGGTCAGGACGAAGCTGTGGAACTTGTCAGCAAAGCCATAAAGAGAACAAGAGTGCAGCTTTCCAAACGCCGCAGACCCGCGTCGTTCATATTTGTAGGTCCGACGGGAGTGGGAAAAACAGAACTCGTAAAGGTACTTGCATCAGAGCTTTTTGACGAGACCGATCCGCTCATAAGGCTCGACATGACCGAATATATGGAGAAACACAGCGTGTCTCGTCTTATAGGCTCGCCTCCGGGATATGTTGGATATGACGAAGCGGGACAGCTTACCGAAAAAGTCCGCAGAAAGCCTTACTGTGTAGTTTTGTTCGATGAGATAGAAAAGGCGCATCCCGATGTAATGAATATCCTTTTGCAGATACTTGACGAGGGAAAGATAAACGACGCACAGGGAAGATCGGTGAACTTCGAGAATACGATAATTGCCATGACGTCCAACGCGGGTTCTACCGATAAGGGAACAGGCGTCGGCTTCAACAAGACCGAAAAGGATATTTCCAAGGAAAAGGCAATGAAAGCGCTTTCCGACTTCCTGAGACCGGAATTCCTGAGCCGTATAGATGAAGTAGTGGTGTTCAATCCGCTTACCTTGGAAAATTACGAGCAGATCTCCGCGCTTATGCTTGACGAAATGAAAGAACCCCTTGCCGAGAAGGGTATCGCCCTCAAATACAGCAAAAAAGCGCTCGGCATAATTGCTTCAAAAGCATTCGGCAAAAAGTTCGGCGCAAGAGATATCCGAAAAGTTATCCGCACCGATATTGAGGATAAGATCGCCGAAATGCTTATAAGTAACGCAGACAAACCTATCGCAGTGATAAAAATAGGCGAGAAGAAAGGCGAACTTGAAGTAGAAGCACAGTAATTTTTCCTGAAAAAGGATAATTTTCCCCTCAGAGAAAATTTCTGCAAAAAAATTTGAAAAAACTCTTGACAGGAGAATGATTTTGTGGTATAATTAATTCTGTTGTTGAGAGTTATACGCGGGTGTAGTTCAATGGTAGAATCCCAGCCTTCCAAGCTGGTCGCGTGGGTTCGATTCCCATCACCCGCTCCATTTGCGCCTTTAACTCAGCTGGATAGAGTAACTGCCTTCTAAGCAGTAAGCCACTGGTTCGAGTCCAGTAAGGCGCGCCACATGGTGGGTGTAGCTTAGCTGGTTAAAGCGTCGGATTGTGGTCCCGAAGATCGTGGGTTCGAATCCCATCTCCCACCCCAGTGAAGTAAAAAATTATCCGCTTTTCTTTATGGAAAGCGGATCTTTTGTTTTATAATTGCTTTTGCGAAAGCAAGAAAGAGCCTGTACGGAATTTTCCGTACAGGCTCAGTGTTTTTATTGAATTATTCGCCGTAGTAAGCTTTTCTGTAAAGTTCTTTGAGTTCTTCGATCCTCGGAAGTCTCGGATTGGCAGTTGTACACTGATCGTCAAATGCTTTGTATGCAAGACTTTCCAGAACATTTTCGTAAACTTTCGGGTCAATGTAGGAACGCGGATCCTTTTCTCCCGCTTCTTTGATGGAAAGAGGAATGTTGACATCTTTCATAAGTTTTCTTACAGCGTTTGCAAGAGCCTTTACACATTCCTGATCGGAAGCCTTCTGAGGAGCAAATCCCATCATCTTTGCGATCTCCGCATAGCGTTCGGGAGCAATGTAATGATCGTACTTAGGCCATGCCGCAAACTTTGTAGGTGTCTGCTCGCCGTTGTATTCAATAACGTGAGGGAGCAGATATGCGTTTGCAAGTCCGTGAGGAATGTGGAACTCTCCGCCCAGTTTGTGTGCAAGTGAGTGGTTCACGCCAAGGAAAGCGTTTGTGAACGCCATACCTGCGATACAGGAAGCGTTGTGCATCTTTTCTCTTGAAAGCGGATCGGCGTTCTTGTACGAAGTGGGAAGATACTTGAACACAAGCTTTATTGCCTGAAGTGCGAGCGCGTCGGTATAGTCATTTGCAAGTATCGAAACATATGCTTCAATTGCGTGTGTAAGAACGTCCAGTCCCGTAAATGCGGTGGAAGCCTTCGGAACTGTGTAAACAAACTCAGGGTCGATTATAGCAACATCGGGAGTAAGTTCATAGTCGGCAAGAGGATATTTCATATTCTTTGATTTATCGGAAATTACAGCGAAGGAAGTTACTTCCGAACCTGTTCCCGAAGTTGTGGGAACTGCAACTATCTTTGCTTTCTTGCCCAGTTTGGGGAACTTATAAACTCTCTTTCTGATATCCATGAACTTCTGAGCCATTCCGATAAAGTCTGCGTCGGGATTTTCATAGAACAGCCACATAGCCTTTGCAGCGTCCATTGCCGAGCCGCCGCCGAGAGCGATTATAACGTCCGGCTGGAAAGAGTTCATGACTGCCGCGCCCTTACGGACTGTTGTAAGGTCGGGATCCGGTTCAACATCACAGAAAATTTCAACAACGGGATTGTTCGGGTTCTTGTTGAGCTGATAAGTAACTCTGTCCACATAGCCGAACTGCACCATTCCGGGGTCGGCAACGATCATTGCCCTGTGAATGTCGGGCATTTTTGCCAGATACTGTATTGAACCCGGTTCAAAATAAATTTTTTCCGGAACTTTAAACCACTGCATATTCAATCTCCTCTTTGCGATCTTCTTTCTGTTTATAAGGTTCTTGGCGGTAACGTTTTCCGAAACGGAGTTCTTTCCGTAAGAACCGCAGCCCAGTGTCAGGGACGGAGCCATGGAGTTGTAAACATCGCCTATTGCTCCGAAAGAAGCTGGAGAATTCACTACGATACGGCTTGCCTTCATAGTTTCGCCGTATTTTTCTATAACATCTTCGTTTGTGGAATGGATAACTGCCGTATGTCCCGCGCCGTGGAGAAGCATTTTCTCACACATTTCAAAAGCGGTCTTTTCGTCTTTTGCTTTTACTACAGCAAGAACAGGGGAGAGCTTTTCGAGTGCGAGAGGATATTTTTCCGCGTCTGTGCCGCCAAGTTCAACGCAGAGGACTTTTGTTTCCTTAGGGATCGTTATGCCGGCTTTTTCGGCTATCTGCCAAGGATACTGACCGACTACCCAAGACTGGACAGCCATTTTTTCAATATCTATAACAACGTCCTGTATTTTCTTTATCTCGTCTTTCTTTGCGAAATAGCAGCCGTGGTATTTCATGAAATCAACGGCTTCATCGTAAATTTCCGCGTCGATTATGGCAGCCTGCTCCGAAGCGCAGATCATACCGTTATCGAAAGATTTTGAAAGGATAAGATCGTGAACGGCTTGTTTCAGGTTCGCAGTCTTTTCGATGTAGCAGGGGGTATTTCCGGGACCAACGCCGAGGGCTGGCTTACCTGCGGAATATGCAGCCTTTACCATTCCCGGACCGCCTGTTGCGAGGATAGTTGCAACATCGGGGTGGTTCATAAGAAGTCCCGTAGCTTCAACGGAAGGATATTCTATCCACTGTACGCAATCCTTTGGAGCGCCTGCTTTTATTGCAGCATCGCGGACGATCTCCGCAGCTCTCTTGGAACACTGCTGTGCAGAGGGGTGGAAACCGAAAATGATGGGGTTTCTTGTTTTTGCACAGATAATGGATTTGAACATTGTGGTAGAAGTAGGGTTCGTGGTCGGAGTAACGCCGCAGACGATACCTACAGGTTCGGCGATCTCCATATAGCTTTCGTCAACGTTATCCTCGATGATGCCGACGGTTTTCTCATGCTTTATGGAGTGCCAGATATATTCGGTGGAGAAGATATTTTTTGTTACCTTATCCTCGTAGATACCGCGTCCTGTTTCCTCGACAGCCATACGAGCCAGTTCGCCCTGAGCGGAAAGACCTGCGAGAGCCATTGCCTCGGCGATAGCGTCCACTTGTTTCTGATCCAGCTTCATATACTCATCGAGAGCGACTTTTGCCCTGCTTACCAGATCGTTTATCATTTTGGTATTATCGATCTCTTTTCCGGCAGCGGGGGTCTTTTTTTCCTTTGCCATAATTTATCAGCCTTTCATATAATTTTCGGTAAAAGACGGTATCCCGTCCTTTGCCATAGGATAAACTTCGTTAAAAAACTAACAAAGTTATTGTACCATATTTGTGTAATTACGTCAATGAACAGTCTGTTAATTTTGTCAGATCTTGTAGGAATCCGTATCGGTATTTCCGTTTGCTATGAGAGCTGTTATCTCTTCATGTGTGGGCATAGCGGGTATCGCGCCGACTTTTGAGGAACTTAGCGCGCCGCAGGCGTTGCCGTAGACCGCAAATTCTTTCAGATCCTCCATTGTTATCTCATCAATGGATTTTCCGGAAAGAACGAGTTTTGAGATAAATGCTCCGAAGAAGCTGTCTCCCGAGCCGAGAGTATCGACCGTTTCAACTTTGAACGCGGGGAAACGTTCTATTCCGTGTTTAGTAGCGATTATGCAGCCTTTTGCGCCTTGAGTTATGCAGACCACACGGATACCCATGTTCAGCAGTTTGGCTATAGACGGCAGAAGTGTAGCGCAGTCGGTGATTATCTGTAATTCGAGTTCCGAAACTTTTATGATGTCAACATATCTTAGTACGCTCCGCATGGCTTTTAAAGCTTCATCTTTTGATTCCCACAGCTGTTCGCGCCAGTTAGGGTCATAGGTAATGATCTTTCCGTGTTCTTTGGCGTATTCCACGGTATTCATCGTAGCGGAACGTGAAGGTTCGCCTGTCAGCAGCAGTGAACCGAAGTGCAGGAGTTTACATTCGTCAATGAGTTTAAGGTTTACTTCGCTGAAATTCAGGTTCTGATCGGCGCTGTTCCGGCGGTAGAAAACGAAGCTGCGTTCGGAATCCTCATCTTTTCCCACAAAGGCAAGAGTTGTAGAAAATCTTTTATCTATGATAAGACCTTTTGTATCAACATTTTCCTTATCGAGCACCCATTTAAGGTAATGCCCGAACATATCGTTCCCGAGCTTACCGATAAAGCCTGTGGGAACGCCTAATTTTGAAGCCATTACCGCAACGTTTGCGGGAGCGCCTCCGGGATTTCTCTTATAGTAAACTCCGTCATCGGTTTTCACCGTGGTAAAATCCACGAGCATTTCTCCGATGGTGATTATATCGGGCATAAGCTGTTACCTCTTTTCGTTACGGATATTTTTGCGGTGCCGCAGATATACGGTGCAAATGTATAATATACAAATATAGTATACCACGGGCAGAAAAAATTTTCAATGCATTTTTTATACAATTTTATTATATATTGTCAAAAATCAAGCGGGAACATATTTGTTCCCGCTTCGGATATATCAGCCTATAAGTTTATCGGGCTTATATCTGTCAACGGCAGCCTGATTTATTTCGGCGTCCTGTTCGGCGAGCCAACCGTTCACTGTTTCATTGAACTCATCATCTTTAAGTGCATGGCGGGCGTTTTCTGCATTGTTTTCAAAGTAATCGGGATCTTCAAAAAGATCGAGTTTGCTGACGATGTAATATGTTTCGTAATCATCGACGAGAACATAATCGCCTGTGCCGATACTTCCGTCAAATACTTTTTCCGTGACCGACGCTGCGGGGAGAGTAGAATCTTTTGAAATTACCGTACCGTAATCGGGGTCTTCTTCCGTCTCGGCGGTGCTTTCTTCGGTATCCGAGGAAGCGTCCTCATCGGTGCTGTCCGCAGAAGTATCCTCATCTGAATTTCCCTCGGTGCTGCTGTCCTCTGTTTCCGAAAGGGAATCGAGATAGTCTTGATATTCTTCTGAGATAACATCGGTGCTTTCGCCGTTTTTGAGCCTTTCGATATATTCATCAGCCATTTTTTTGATATTTTCCTTATCTTCGGACTTTAAAACATTTCCCTCGGCGTCTTTAAGGGACAGTTCCACATATTTTATTCTTGCATAGTTATCATTGAGGTAAGTTTTTATATCCTCTTCGGGTATTTCCTTTTCGCCGCCCTCGCCGTAGTAATAGTCGAAGATAGCGGAAGCCTTTCGAGCGTTGATACCTGCGTCAACGTAGGAATTTTTGCTTATGCCGAAGCTTTCATACTGTTCGCCGATATATTCCCACCACTGTTCGGCGGTGGAAGCAACGAGTTTATCCTCGTTATTGCTGAAAGAGAGTCCCAGTTCATCGAACTTTGTCTCATAAGCGGCATATTTTTTCATGTCCTCCACAGCTTTGTCGTTTATCCAATCTACAGCGGGCTTATCCTCAATGGTTATCCCGAGAACGTCCGTTTCTCCTTCTCCGAGGTAGGAATAAGCTTCGGAAAGAGCGTTTGACTGATAGAGTATGAAAATGCCTGCAGGTATCCTGATACCGTCGATATTTGCGCCCCAAGTGGTCTCTTTACCGCATGAAGCAAGTGAAAGTGCTGTCAGTAAAGCGGCAGAAGCAGCCGCAGATCTTTTTAATAAAGACATTGTCTTTTAACCTCCGTAAAAATCAAATACAATATATTATACCATACTTTGAACGGTTTGTCCAGTGTTTTTGCAAATTTTAATAGTTTTTACAGATAATTCAAGCGGGACGCGATATGCGCCCCGCTCGTCAAGGAGAGAATATTATGAAAAATTTATTCCGATATGTCCTGAATATTGACGATGTAATCGTAAATTATCTGCGCGGCTTCCGCACGGGTCATGTTCCTGCTGCCGTTGAAATTTCCGTTATCGCCTTTAAGGAAACCTTTTGCATATGCGATGGCTATCGCGCCGATATTTTCGTTATCATTTTTTACATCGCTGAACGGCGTGGTGTAGATGCCTTTTAACTCGGCATATTTTCCGAAACCGCTTGCATTGGCGAACAGCACCGCAGCCTGTTCGCGGGTGATATATTTTTCGTTTTCCGCTTTTGCGGCATTTCCCGATGAGCCTTCCGCCGGAGTTTCAACAAAGACTTCACCGTTAAGGACGGAATAAAGCAGGTTTTCAAATTCACTGTATTCTATGTTGTCATTGGGACGGAACTCACTGCTTTCGGAAAGCAGCGCGCCGTGCCTTTGCAGTTCAAGGACAGCTTTTTCCTGCGGGATACCGCTTATGTCGGTGTATTTTATTTTTGTTGTGTCAATGCTTTCTGTGCGTTCCTCACCGTTCCAATTGCAAAGTTTTCCCGTTTTTGCGTTGAGATAAAAACTGTCCATCAGATAGATAAGGTAAGTTTTTGCCTGACCGTCCTTTGTTATCCAGCCGTCATAGTAATAATTGAAGTCCTGCTGTTCGTAAAGCTTTGCAAACGCTTCATCTTCGGAAATAATATCAGCCGACGGGAAAACTACATCTTCCGTGCGGTCTGAACTGTAGCCTGTTACAGTTCCTTCGGAATCGACCGTAACATAAATCGTGTCGCCGTAAACTTGGATATCGTTCACATAGCGGTCATAAGTGAATGTCCTTGATGTTTCGTAATTTTCGTTATTTTTTCCCCATGTGGAAACAGGCGCGCTGTTTGACTTGCCGGGTCTGTATTCGGAGATCATATCTTTTGCATAAGTGTTTGCGGCGCTGTCTGCCACCGCATTTGCTTTTGCAGCGTCAAGCTTGGGAAGATCTTCTTTTCTGCCGTATTTGCTGATGGAGATAACATCGCCTGTCTTGGCGTTTATTCGGACGTAAATATTTTTGTAACCTTTGTAAGTGTCACTAAGTTCGCTTTTGACGGTGAAATTTAAAGTCATATGATATTCCGGCTCTTTTTCGTTTCCGCTGCTGTCGGAACTGCCGTCATTCTTGAGCGGGATAGGTCTGTCACTTGTTTCATCGGAATAAATGTCATAGCTCTTTAATTCGTAATTGTCTGTGAGAGCGGCAAATTTGTCCTTTTTAAGCTGTTCAAAAGCATCTTCGGGAGTGATAAGACCTTTGTCGATCTCTATTTTTTTAAGTTCCGCTTCGGTAAAGGGAACTCCTCCATCATAAGTATCGGCGGCTACCGCTTCCTCGGTGTTGGCGTCCATACCGGTAGCGGGATTTGAATAATATCCGCCGTAATAGCGTGTGCCTTCGGCTTCGTTCATATCCTCCCGGATGGTGGACTTTTCGCCTGTGAAAGCGTCGATCTCGGAAGTAAAATTCGGCTCGTAAACTATGCGTGCGGTCTTTTCTTTTGTTTCCCAATCAGTTGAAATTTTGTAATAAGGTGTCAGCGTGCAAAGTGACTTGTAGGCTTCTTCGATCTCTTTTTCGGATTTTGCGGTCTCGGGAGAAGCAAATTCCGCGTTATCCCAATAATTCGCAGAAAAAGAAACAAGTTCGCCCGTATTTTTGTTTATTGTGATATTTCCGCCGTTTGTGCGTACGGGAATGTTATTTTCGTATCTTGTAAAGGATACGTCTGCGCTGTCACTGTTTATGCTCAGACGGTCTATTTCAAATCTGACCTTGCCTTTGAGGTCGGGATCAAGCTGATAAACATATTCTTCTGCTTTTGCGGTGATCTGATTGTTTGAAAGTTTTGCAATGCTTGCGTTACCGTAATATTTTTTGTTCCTGTCATAGTAATTGTAATATGTTATGATATTGCCGACAATGTTGACTTCCAATCTCGGGGAGTATTCATCTTTTGTGCGCCATACGAAGTTATAAGTTTTTGTGTTATAGTCTTCGCCTGTGCTGTACTCAAATTCCGTCAGTTCCTCGGGAACGGTTATGCGCTTTTTAACTGTGGTAAGTGCAGTCTGCAAGTCGTTATCGCTGCTTGAAGATGTCGTACTTCCGCCGGGAACGGCATAAACGCTCATCGGCATTGCCGCAGAAGCCATCATTGCAGCCGTAACAAGAGCCGCTGTTTTTGCAATTGTCGCTTTTGATCTTTTCATGAAATTTCCTTCCTTTCGGTGAAAATTGAATTGCTTCTGTAACTAATACAATTCAAAAAGAGGATTTTTTTCATTATAACATAAACTTGTATAATTAAACAACCTATCGGCATAATTTTGTTGAAAATCAACAAAATTGAAAAAATTTATCATATATGCTTGACAAACTGTGTATATGTTGGTATACTGTGTATATCAGCTATATACAGTAAAGGAGGTAACAGCTTGAACCTGTTTATTGATGCCGTCGGAAATAAACCTATGTACGAACAGGTAAAGGACGGTATTAAGGAAGCTATTCTTAACGGCGAACTAAAAGCGGATCAGCTCATGCCCAGCGTGAGACAGCTTGCCGCCGACCTGAACGTCAGCATGATAACCACAAAGCGCGCATATTCCGACCTTGAAAACGAGGGGCTTATCTACACCGTTGCGGGGAAGGGAACTTTCGTGAAAGCGGACAACATCGAAGCCGTGCAGGAAAAACAGCTGAATGACGCTCTTGAAGATTTCCGCAAAAAGACGGAAAACCTGAAAAAACTTTCCGTTCCGCAGGAAAAATTAATTGAGGAAATAGAAAAAATTTACGGAGGTAATAAAAATGAATGATATTCTCAAAATAGAAAACCTTTCAAAAGAATATAAAGATTTTAAACTTGATAATGTAAATATTTCCGTTGAGGCGGGAACAGTTCACGGGCTTATCGGGCAGAACGGCGCGGGAAAGACCACGATCATACGCCTTATAATGAATATGGTAAAAAAGGACGGCGGGAAAATAACCGTTTGCGGACTGGACAACATTAACGATGAAATTTCCGTAAAAAATAAAATAGGTTATGTTGCGGACGAAAGTTATTTCTTTTACAATTCAAAAATAAAAAGCATTTCTGGCATATGCGACGCCGCTTACGATAACTGGGACAAGGAAAAATTCAGCGGTTTTATGAAAAAATGGGAAATTGACGAAAATAAAAAAGTTGCCGCACTTTCAAAAGGTATGCAGACAAAATTAATGGTAGCCGCAGCGCTTTCCCATGCGCCCGAACTGCTTATCCTTGACGAACCCACCGCAGGACTTGACCCCGTTGCAAGAATTGAAATTCTGGATATTCTGCGGGAATTTGTTTCTGACGGAAAACGCGCGGTACTTTTTTCAACGCATATAACAGGCGACCTTGACAAAATTGCGGACGCCATAACCCTTATCATAAACGGCAGTATCCGCGAATCAATGAGCGTTGACGAAATCGAGGACAAATACGCCGTTATCAGCGGAGCAAACAGTATCCTCAACGCGAAAAACGAACCTTTGACGATCGGCTTGCGGAAACACGAGTCGGGATTTGATGCCATGATAAAACGTGCCGATCTGGATAAATTCGAGGGCGTTACGGTGAAAAATCCAAACGCGGAAAATCTGCTTACATATTCTATCTGGCAGAACGGAAAGGAGAATTGAGTATGACTTCCGAAGAAAGAAAACGAGCATTTAACGTTGAAAAATATGTCACAGGAATAATTGGCATAAAACTGAAGGACGCGGTAAAAACAGCTTTGATCTTTGACATTTTATGTATTGCAGTAATGTTTACGGTGTCATTATCAATGGGAGATCAGTCATACGCTGCGGGAATTTTTTCGCCGCTGTTTATAATGATCGTTAATTTTATTATTTATGGTTTAACATCAGCTCCATCGATCAGAACAATGAATAAAAATTCTTACTCTTATGTAAGATCGGCTTGTCCCAACTGTTCGTTAGATATAAATGATCTTCTGAGTGTTCTGCCGGTAAAAAAGAAAGATGTCTGCAATTTTAATGCAATATCTTTTGAAATAATATCGGCAGTAAACACCTTTGCAATAATTCTTGTCAATATAATTTCGATAATTACAAATAATATGGGCGCAAATACATTTTTTAAT
>CANQPX010000026.1 GCA_947625915.1 uncultured Clostridia bacterium | reverse complement strand
TTCCCTTTATTTTTTCTGCTTCCTATTTTACTACAAGGATGGGATTTTGTAAATGTGGGGATCTTTTGACGGTTACCAAAATAGCAAAATATTTCGGAATGACTATTGAGGAGATTTTTGACTTCTCGGAAATTGATGAACAGGAGTGATCTTATGGAAAAATTCAGAAAACAGCTTATATTCAGAACGGTATTTGTGTTTATATTTATTGTTTTTGTTACGGCAGCATATATTGTTATTTATACAAATATTGGTGAAAAGCCGGTCTCTGCGGCATATTCGTCGGGATTCTGCACGGGGCTTCTGGCAGTTGTGGCAGTTTATGCGGCAAGGTATATCCCCGCGATCAAAGATGAAGAAAAGCTGAAAAAACTTTATGTTTTGGAGAATGACGAGCGGGAACGTCTTATCCGCGAAAAGACTGCAAGCGGAAGCTTTTCGGTATTTTCGTTTATTTTAGGCGCGGGGATCATAATTTCCACGCTTATTTCTCCGGAGACTGCGAGAGTGCTTGTCGTAGTTCTTGCGGGAATGGTACTTTTAAAAATGGTATTTAATTTTTACTATCGCCGCAAATACTGACGGTGGGCGTTTTTAACAAAAGCTTAGTAAAAATCTTTTTAGTTTTTTTCTTTCGGTGTAAAACCTTTGCGATCTTTTAAGAACGCTGTTCTTAGATCTTGTTTTGTTTAAATTTCTTAGTTTTATTTTATGGGCAAATGTAACAGTGGCGCAGTTTGCTTTTCTTAAAAAGCGATAGTAAAAATTTTATTTTGCAAACCTTGCGAGGGGCAGACAACCATAAGGGACGGGGAAACTCGAGCGCGGGGACTTTTAAGAACGCTGTTCTTATCTTTTGTTTATCTTATAACCCTTTTTGCCTAATTGTTCGGGGGGATGACACTTCAGGGAAGGAAGAACCCGAACGCGCCCAAAGGCGCTCGCCGGGTTCTCCCTTCCCCTGCGTTTCTCCCCCCGCGCCCCCCTTTTCCTAACCCCATCTCTCTCCACGCTCGCTATGCTAAAGCTAATATTATAGAAAAGGCTTTTTGAAACTCTTGAACGGGGATTGCGTTGGCTACGGGTTCTTTGGTTTTGCTTATCTTAGTACGAGCGTTCTAATATTAGATGAAAATTAAAGAAGAATAAGCGTTCTAATCGAGCGAGAACTCCGCAAAAAGGAATTTTATTGTTTATAACTCTATAATTGTTGAATATCAAACTAACAGTAGAACTCTCTTACCAAGATAAACAAAACTAAGGGTTCGCGTTGATTTCTCATTCTATGTCATAGAACACTATAAGACCCAAATTATAAAATCTACATTTGCATAGCGAGCGTGGAAGGGGAAAGGTTGAAGGAAAATGGGGAGCGCGAGGGGAGAAAACCTAAGGGAAGGGGAAAACCGGCGAGCGTCCACAGGGACGCTCGGGTTTCCCCGTCCCTTATGGTTGTCTTCCCCTCGCATGAAATGGCAAAGAGGGTTATATACAAAATAAAAGATAAGAACAGCGTTCTTAAAGCCCCCGCTCGGGTTTCCCCGTCCCAGAAGGTTTTGCCCCATTTTTGTGCAATATTGCTAATTGACATATATGTTAAAATATAGTATGATTGTATTAGTTTGATAATACAAATTTGAAAGGAAGTGTTGTTATGGGAACAGTCCTTGAAGTAAAGGAACTTTCCAAAAAATATCCCAAAAAAGAAAATTTTGCCGTGGAAAAAATAAGCTTTTCTGTGGAGGAGGGCGAAATATTTGCCCTGATAGGTCCTAACGGCGCAGGAAAAACTACAACTATCCGTATGATATCCACACTTATCCAAGCTACCGAAGGCGATGCCCTTGTTGCAGGTCACAGTATTATAAAAGAACCCGATAAAGTTCGCGAGTGCATTACATATCTTCCCGATGAAGCAGGCGCATATAAGACCATGACAGGTCAGAAATATCTTGAATTTATGGCGGGACTTTTTGCCAAGGACAGCGATATGCTCAATAAATACGTCGAACGCGGAAAAGCTATCTGCGGTCTGGGAGACAGACTGAACGAGAAGATCGGCGGCTATTCAAGAGGTATGATAAGAAAACTGCTGCTCGCACGCGCTGTTATGACAGAACCGAAACTTGCGATCATGGACGAGGCAACTTCCGGTCTGGACGTTATAAACGCCCTCGAAATAAGAAAAATGATAAAGGCTCTTGCAAAGGAGCATAATATGTCTTTCCTGCTTTCGTCGCATAATATGCTCGAGATCGAATACGTTTCCGACCGCGTCGGCATAATGACAGGCGGAAAATTAATGGTTGTCGGCAGGATAGACGAACTTAAAGAACGTTACCAAGCCGCAAACCTTGAGGAAGTTTTTGAAAGGGTGGTGAAGAATAATGAAGTTCGGTAATCTTCTTAAAAAAGAACTCCGCGAATTAATTACCGTTCAGGCACTCGTCAGCATGATCTTTACAATGGTCTTGCTGATAGTTATGGGTCAGATAATGGGCGGAGCAATGGAGGAGGGTTTTGATACATCAAAAATTACCCTCTGTAATCAGGACGACAGTAAATTTACCGCCGCTGTTCTGGAAAAAGTGGATAATTCCGAAGACAACGATATAAATTATGTTGAACTGCAAAGCGATGATTACGCCGCAGAAATGGAACGTCTCGGCATAAAAAGCCTTGTAATTATCCCGCAGGGCTATGGGGAAAGCATTACTGAAAAGCACGAACCCGCTCCTGTAAAGTTCGTAAGCGTTTTTCAGAGCGGAGGTATCACATCTTCTATCGGTTCGATCTCAGCTTCGGACGTTATAGGCGAGATAGAAACTGTATGCACAGATGAAGTGCTTCTGAAAAATTACGGGCTTTCCGATGATGAAATATCACTTATCCGCGCTCCTATGCAAACGGTCGAATACACCGTAAACAACGGAAAGATAGCAGAAGTTTCACCTTCCGCATTGGGAGCAATATATATGATGCAGTCGATGATAGCACCGTTTGCAATATTTTTCCTGCTGCTGATGGCGTCGCAGATGATAATGACAGCAATTTCCACCGAAAAAATAGACAAAACTCTTGAAACGCTGCTTTCCGCGCCTGTTTCAAGAATGTCTGTACTTGGAGCAAAAATGCTTGCCGCAGTGATTACAGCGCTTCTGAACGCACTGTTCATGATAGTGGGATTTGTGTTCTATATTGTCGGAATGATGGGTACCGCGGTGAACGAAATTACTATAAATGCGGGTCCGAATACCATTGATGTTCCCGCTGACGAAGTAACAAATGTGGGTCAGGCTATGGCGGAACTTGGACTTGCGCTTACACCGATGAGTTATGTGCTGTTTGCGCTGCAGCTTTTCCTGACAATAGCAATAGGACTGGCAGTTTCGCTTATTCTCGGCGCAATGGCAACAGATGTAAAATCCGTTCAGACATTGACTATACCAATTATGGTGGCAGTAATGATACCGTTCTTCATTACTATGCTCACAGATGTAAATTCCATGTCGGCGGGTATCAAATTGATAGTATATGCAATACCTTTCACGCATACATATACAGCCTTGACAAATCTGATGAATGGTGATATGCTTATGTATTGGATAGGTCTTGCTTATCAGATAATTTTCTTTGCGGTATGTATGTTCCTTGCTGTGAGAATGTTCACAACGGACAGATTGTTTACAATGTCTTTTGCCGCGGGGAAAAAGAAAACTTTCGGAAAGAAAGATCAGGCAGCTCCCGAGGAACAGTAAAATTCGCACCGTTATTCCCGATAAGCCGATAAGCATAGTGTACCCGTCCGGAAGGAGATATTATGTACGAGAGAAAAGTACAGATCTATACGCCGAAGGAAAAAAAGCCGATACTTTTAAGAGCCTGCGGCAGTCTGTTCTGTTTAGGAACGCTGCTGATGTGGATATTTTCGGATAAACTCGGCGTATCGACAGGGGATATGCTTATAATGACGGGGATAGCCGTACTTCTTATCACGTTTTCGATAAACGGTATAAGAGCGGAAAAGAAGAACAGGGAATTTGCCGAAGAGATAAGAAAGCTGCGTGAGGACTGCGGGAAAGATAATTTTCCGTACAGGAGATAGTAAAAAACGTGTACCGGTGTTTATCGGTACACGTTTTTACATCGGTCATTTCTTTACGGCAATAAGAAATTTTATCTTCTTTCCCTCGGCGGTAAACATCTTCTCATGCTCCGTAACAAGATTGTACGGATAATCGGACGCGTGAAGATCGCGGGTCAGATATTTTATCTCAAAACCTGTTTCGGCAAAATATTCCAGAGACGCTTCAAAAAGTTCGTCATCGTCCGTCTTGAAATGTATCTCGCCTCCGTCTTTCAGAAAAACACGGTACTGCTCCAATTGACGGGTATGGGTAAGACGGCGCTTGTTGTGCTTTGCTTTCGGCCACGGATTGCAGAAATTTATGTAAAGCCTGTCGATACGATCGTTTTCGTCAAAAGATGTCAGTATCATTTCTATGTTCTGGGAAACAAGTTTAAGGTTCGTGACCTCTTTTCCCGCATCGGCAAACGCTTTTTCTACAGTTCTTCTTGCAACGCCGAGCATATCGCTCTTTATATCCATTGCGAGCCAGTTTATATCGGGATATTTTAACGCCGCCTGTGCCGCGAACTGACCCTTCCCGCAGCCGAGTTCGGCATATATCGGCTTGTCATTGTCAAAGACTGCGTTCCACTTTCCCTTGTGTTCCGAAGCGTTCTCAATGTAATAGGGGCATAAAGCCAGTTCCGGGCGCGCCCATTTTTTTCTTCTTATCCTCATAAATTTTTCCTTTCATCTTCTTTTTTGGATCTTACAAAGTATATTTTAGCATATTGCTATAAAAAATGCAAATTTTTTATGTGAATTAGCTTGTTGATTTTAGCAAAAAATTATGATATAATTTAACTGTATCTATGAAAATTATATTAAGGTCCCGACTTATACATTTTCTGTAAAAAATTTACTTTTTATGGAGAATTTTGCGGAGATCTTGGGAAGGATCATTTGCAATGAACTACAAACAGGATTTTATAAAATTTATGGTGGACAGCGGAGTGCTGACCTTCGGAGAATTTACCCTCAAAAGCGGAAGAAAATCTCCCTATTTCATGAATTCGGGGAACTATAAGACAGGCGCCCAGCTCGCAAGACTGGGAGAGTTCTACGCGGAATGTATACATGAAAACAATGTCGAGTTTGAAACACTGTTCGGCCCCGCATATAAAGGCATACCGCTCGCCGTTTCCACCGCAACGGCACTTTATAATAAATTCGGCATTGACGTAAACTATTGCTTCGACAGAAAAGAAGCCAAGGATCACGGCGAGGGCGGCGTTATTGTGGGAAAACAGCTTTCCGCAGGAGAAAAAGTCATCATCATCGAGGACGTCGTTACCTCGGGAAAAGCCCTGAGGGAAGTCCTTCCGAAACTAAAAGAAGCGGCGGATGTCAATGTTACCGGAATGTTCATTCAGGCTGACCGCATGGAAAAAGGTCTGAACAGCGATAAGTCCGCCGTTCAGGATATAAAGGACGAGTTCGGGATAAACGTTTTCTCGATAGTGAATATGGACGACATAATCGGGGCAATAAAAGACGGCGTCGTCCCGGGAAAAGAATACCTCGACAAAATGATCGAATACCGCAGCGTTTACGGAGTATGATGTTTTTCGCTTCCCGCCGACAGCGGCAGACGGGGCATATAGGCGATGAAAAATTTTCAGCCGCTGAGAAACGGAGCAGAAAATGAGTGTCCTTTTCGATTTAACGGTCACCGGTCCCGAAATTCTTGATTCGGTAATATTTATGGAGAAGTCTCCGGCATATGCCGCTTTCAAGGAGGAAATAGGAAAGATCCTTTCCGATTTCAACAAGACTTCAAAGTTCGGTTCAAGCGTTGAGATCGACGTCAACGGACTGGTAGAATCTTCTTCCGAAGCTGTGAAGAATATGCACAGAGCATTCCTTATCTGGACTTTTTATGAGGATATGATTTCCGGCGCAAAAAATTCCAGATACAACACTTACCTTAAACTGTTCTTTAAAGGTCAGGAGAAAAGACTTGTGACCCTGAACGGCGGAAGTAAGTCCATCGCTCCGGAAAATGCTGCAGAGCTGAGAGATAAGTATATCGATGAGATCGGAAAAGATCCCGACCTTTTCAACAGCCTGAAAGAATTTTTCGCAGGATATGTTTACGGATATTTCTTCAACTACCTGAACGAGCAGACGGTCATGAAGGATTATGCCGAGTTCCTTGTATGTCTCGGGATAATGTCAAACAAGATCACCACAAGCGAATCCGCAAAGCAGAAGATACTTCCGAAAATGGCTTTGCTGCTCAATAATGACCGCTTCAAATACATCAGCGGAGAGATCCCCCTCAATGTAATGATGGAGCAGATATATTACCGCTTCAGCTTTACCGAACTTACTCCCGAGGAAGATAAGACGGTAAAGGACGCTCTTAAAAAATATGTGATCGGTTCTTACGCTTATAACGAAGCGGACGATCTTATCGCCGACGACGTTATGGCAAACGCTATGAGCCGCTTCAATAAGTACATATGCTCAAAAGATTTCGCAAACAATCTTTACATGAATACCTTTGACGGTGTAAGGACTTTCCTTGATGAGGATAAGGACGATGTGGGCGATTTCAATGTTGAAAAACTCACCGATATCACCAACGAGAAATGTTCCGTAAATCATGACAGCTACTATTCATCGGGCAGGGAACCCGTTCTGGAATTTGCTCTCAGCGCGGATATGAAAGGCTATAAGTATCCTCTTACATTCAATGACGGCGGAACATACTGGTTCTCGGATATTTATAAGACCGTTCTTGCTCCTGCTTGTGACAAGGCAATTTACATCGAAGTCGGCGAGGACGACATACCTCTGCGTATGTTCCCGTTTGCGGAAGCTGCTTTGGAAACAAATGTTATCCGTATCCTCGGAGAGCTTGATGTAAAGGGTTATTCGATACGTTCCGACAAGAGACATTATCTGGTGGAAATGAACGCACTTCCCGCTTCAAAGAACCTTTCGGACGATGATAAGAAAATGCAGGCACTGGAAAAGCTGCTGTATGTTATTTCGGGAAATATGGATACAAATTCCTATAAGAAACTTCTTGAAGAGAATGTTTTCGGAACAAAACTTTACGAAGATTATATCCGTTATCGAATGGACTGCCTGTTCTCCAAGGGAATGAAGAGTCTTGAAGCGAAGAAAAATCTTCTTGATGAATTGAATAAGATCGGATAAAACAACAGCCTGCCGAATTTTCGGCAGGCTGAGTTTGTCGATAAAGCATAATATAGTTTTGACAAAAACGGATCATTTTTTAGAAAAACAAATTGCTCTGTATTGCCAAACAGCTCACCGGGCTGTTTGGCAAGGTTTAGATGGTATTAATCGTTAGTGCCAAGGGGAACGCTCTCTCTTGCAGAGCGTTCCCCTCTTGCCGCTTACAGCGGCAATTCACCCCTTTGCAGAGGCGCCTTCGTAAGGGGGATTTCGTCGTCTGCGGACGACGACAAGGGGTTTCACCCCTTGACCCCACCAGCGCGGCTGCGCTGGACCAGCTTTTCGGGCAAGGTTTTGTTTTTCGTCTTTTAGTTTGTCCGCGCCTTTTTTAGTTTTTTTCAATAGACTGTTTTTCGTCTCCTGCGGGAAAATTATTGCTTTTTGCGCTATTGCAATTTAAAAAAAAGTATGATATAATGTTATGGTAAAAGCATGAAATATGATTTGACCGAATAATAAAGGAGTTAAAATATGATATCAGAAAGCAATCTGAACCGTTACCGCCTTTTCTGCGCCGTCGCAGAATGTGAGAGCATTTCCCGCGCCGCCGAAATGAACTACATCAGCCAGCCCGCAATAAGCAAGGCTATCAACAAAATGGAAGAATCCCTCGGTACGATCCTATTTGTAAGGAACCATAGGGGAGTTACTCTTACCGATGAGGGAAAAGTTCTTTACGAACAGCTACGCGCCGCTTTTGAAATAATCAAGGACGGCGAGGAAAAACTCCGCAGAATGAATGAACTCGGCGTCGGACGTCTGCGGCTCGGTACAAGCAGTATTCTTTGTAAACATATGCTCCTGCCGTACCTTCAAGGCTTCGTACGGGAAAATCCGCATATCAAAATAACCGTTGACTGTCAGTCATCTTCCAAGATCTATCGTCAGCTTGCGGAAGATAAAGTCGATATCGGTCTGATCGTAAGACCGGAAAATCCTTCGGATATAGAATTCTTTTCACTGGGCGAGATCGAGGACGTTTTTATCGCAACGCCCGATTATATGGAAAATTTCCGTCTCCGCGATAACGGCGATATTTTTGAAGAAGCAAACATTATGCTCCTTGACGGCGCAAATGCTTCGCGTATGCACGTTGACCGCTATTTCAAGGAAAATAACATCGTTCCCGAACATATCCTCGAAGTAAGCGGAATGGATATGCTGATAGAATTTGCCCGCACGGGAATAGGCGTTGCCTGCGTGATAAAAAGATTTGTGCAGAAAGAACTTGACAGCGGCGAATTTGTTGAGATACCTCTTTCCGTTCCCATAAACAAAAGAGAGGTAGGCTTTGCATACATGAAGCACGCAAGACTTACCTCCGCAATGGAAAAATTTTTGAATTACACTAAATAACAGATCGATCAGTGCAGAGCGGAAACGTTCTGCGCTTTGTCTTTCATGAGCTTGTATTCGATGCTGTCTGTAAGAGCGGTAACGGACGCGTTGATTATGTCGGTAGACGCGCCTACCGTTGTCCAGAGATCCTTTCCGTCAGTGCTTTCGATAAGTACGCGGACGTTTGCCGCTGTCGCTGCGCTTCCGTCCACAACACGCACTTTGTAATCAACAAGGTGTATGTCCGCAATTGATGGGTAGAAAACGGTAAGTGCCTGACGGAGAGCCTTGTCTATAGCGTTTACGGGACCGTCTCCCTCATCGGCGGCAATTTCTGTTTTGTCGCCAACGGCAACTTTTACGATAGCAGATGAAGGATTCTGTGTTTCGCCGCTTTTTTCACCGATTATTTTAAAATAGCTTATGTCGAAGAAATTTTCCGTCATGCCCAGATACTGTTTTACAAGAAGTTCAAAAGACGCTTCGGCGGCTTCATACTGAAATCCCTTGAATTCCATTTCTTTCAGAAGGTCAATGATCGACTTGGTTTCGGGGCTGTCCTTTGTAAGTTCGGGAGCGATCTCGTTTATCCTCTGGAGTATCGCCGAACGTCCCGCAACTTCCGACAACAGGATATTACGCTTGTTTCCTATGGTTTCGGGAGGGATATGCTCGAAGCTGATGGGATTTTTCTTTACTCCGTCTGCGTGCATACCGCCTTTGTGGGCAAACGCGCTTTTTCCCACAAACGGCATAGTCCCTGCAAGCTTCATGTTGCAGACTTCCGCAATAAGACGTGTCACCTGCGTAAGCTGTGAGATATTTTCCTGAGGAACACATTCATTCCCGAGTTTTGCCTGTAAATTTCCTATAACGGTGGAAAGGTTGGTATTTCCGCAGCGTTCGCCTATGCCTGTCATAGTTCCTTGGATCTGTATTGCTCCCGCTTTTACTGCGGCGATCGAGTTTGCCACCGCGCAGCCGGTGTCGTTGTGACAATGTATGCCGACGGGAATTTTAACGGTCTCAACGGATTTTGCGGTAATTTCCGCGATCTCATCGGGGAAACAGCCGCCGTTCGTGTCGCAGAGGATAATTTCAAATGCGCCCGCTTCTTCTGCGGCGGAAATGGTTTTCAGGGCGTATTCGGGGTTGCGTTTATATCCGTCAAAGAAATGTTCCGCGTCAAAGAAAACTTTCTTTCCCTTTTCGGTAAGATATTTTATCGTATCGGAGATCATATTCAAATTTTCTTCAAGAGTCGTGCCCAAAATTTCCGTTGCGTGCAGATCCCAGCTTTTGCCGAAGACCGAAACGTACTCAACATTTGTATCCGCAAGAGCGTTAAGGTTCGCGTCTTCCGCGCAGGAAATATTTTTGCGCCTTGTTGAACCGAAAGCCACAAGTTTTGAATGTTTAGGCGGGAATTTTTCTGCCTTTTTGAAAAATTCCAGATCTTTCGGGTTGGAAGCGGGATTTCCCGCTTCGATAAAATCTATGCCGAACTCGTCCAGAGCTTTCATTACGCTGAATTTATCTTCAACGGAGAAGTTCACGCTTTCGCCCTGCGCCCCGTCACGGAGCGTTGAATCAAATATCTGAATTTTCATATTTTTACCTCACTTAATTTCAAGTATCGGTTCCGCTATTGACGCGCCTGCGGGAACCATGGGAAGAACGTTTATATCCTTTCCTATGATGCAGTTTATAAGCACGGGCTTTCCGCAGGAGATCGCCTTTTCAAGAACGGGACGTATATCGCTTTTCTTTGATATCGTCATGGCTTCAATTCCGACAGCCTTTCCCAGAAGTTCAAAGTCTGTGGGCTTTTCAAGAGTCGTCTGTGAAAATCTTCCGCCGTAGAAAAGTTTCTGCCACTGACGGACCATTCCCAGAACGCTGTTGTTGAAAACAAGTTCTATAACCGGCAGCTGATATTTTGCAAGGGTGGTAAGTTCGTTCATGTTCATGTAGAAACTTCCGTCTCCCGCGCAGTTTACCACAATTTTGTCGGGATTTCCCACCTTGCAGCCGATAGCAGCTCCCAGACCGTAGCCCATAGTTCCCAGACCGCCCGATGACGCAAAACTTCTCGGCTTGCGGAAGTTGTAAAATTCTGCTGTCCACATCTGGTGCTGTCCCACTTCGGTGGATATTATGGCTTCGCCGTGAGTAAGTTCGTCAAGAGTCTCGATAACGTCTTTGGGGAGAACATCATCGGGATCTTCCGAGACTTGCGAAAGGGGATATTCTTTCTTCCACTCGGCTATCTGTTTCAGCCATTGGGAATGGTCTTTTTTCTTTACAGCTTTGTTGAGTTTTTGGAGAACAAGTTCAACGTTCCCGCATACGCGGTAATTTGCGGGAATGTTCTTGTTAACTTCGGCGGGGTCAATGTCTATGTGGAGGATCTTTGCATTTCCCATAGCATTTTGGAAACTTTGCGCCGAACAGGTCACTCTGTCCGAAAACCTTGAACCCATTACAATGAGCAGATCGCAGTGAGTAAGCGCAAGCGAGGAAGTTTTTGTTCCGTGCATACCCATCATGCCCGTGTAGCGTTTGTCCGAATTGTCAAAGGCGCATTGTCCCATAAGCGAAAGTGAAACTGGAGCGTCGATAAGTTCCGCAAATTCCGCAAGTTCGTCCGCCGCATCGCAGGAAACTACGCCGCCGCCTGCGTAAATAAACGGTCTTTCGGAATTTTCAATAATTTTTACCGCTTCGGAAATTTCGTCCTCGTTAACTTCATAGCTGTGCTTCTCCGGAACTTGCGGAGAATATTCGCATTTTGCTGCTGTGATATCCTTTGGAATGTCTATCAGCACAGGACCTTTCCTGCCGTCATTTGCGATAAAGAACGCGTTCCTTATGGCGTCCGCAAGTTTTGTAACGTCCTTGACGATGTAATTATGTTTTGTTATCGGCATTGTGATGCCTGTTATGTCAACTTCTTGAAAGCTGTCCAGACCGAGCAGATCTGTAGTAACGTTTCCCGTAATTGCAACTATCGGTATACTGTCCATATATGCCGTTGCAAGTCCCGTAACAAGGTTTGTAGCTCCCGGACCGGAAGTTGCGATAACAACGCCTGTTTTTCCCGTTGATCGGGCATATCCGTCCGCCGCATGAGCAGCGCCCTGTTCGTGTGATGTGAGGATATGGTTTATTTTATCCGCATATCCGTAAAGCGCGTCATAAACATTCAGCACCGCGCCGCCGGGATATCCGAATACCGTATCCACGCCCTGTTCCAAAAGACATTCCAGAATTATCTGCGAACCGTTTAAGATCATTTTAAACTCTCCCTTAAATAAATTTACAAATAAAAAAGCTTTCACCTCATGAAAACATCAAGAGGTGAAAGCATAAAACTTCCACGGTACCACTCTTATTCGGTAAAAAACCGCACTCATACACGTCCAACAACGTGTGCCGCTGTAACGGGTGGATCCCGTTCCGTCCTACTTGAAGATCCCGTAAGGAAAGATCTTTCGGCGAAAAGCTCCGAGGTGATATATTATCGGAAGGGAACGCCGCCTCGCACCATACGGCGGCTCTCTGAAATTTCCGCAGACCGTTTTGCTCCTCATCAAAGCATTTGATACATATTGTTTAAATAATATCACCGTTCGGGATATATGTCAATGAATTTTTTGTTAATTATTTATCAACTATCCGAACGGAAAGGTCTTTATGCGATCATTTAAGGCTTTCCGCGAACTGTTCCGCCAGCTTGTCTATTTCGGCAAGATCGTTTTCCGAGGGCTTCATGAGCCATCTGTAGGGTTCGTGGATCTTTTTGAGTCCCAGTCCCTGACCGCGGGAATCGAGCATCGCGCAGGCTTCGCCGCTCCAGCCGTATGAACCTATTACCGCGAAGGGTTTTCCCTTATTTGTTATTGCATCGATCGACGACATAACGTCCCATATAGGCTTTAAAGCGTCTCTGTTTATAGTCGGAGAACCGAAGATAAGTCCTGCCGCGCCCGATACTGCTTCTGCGATTTCCGAAGGGCTGTGTTCTATAACGTTAAGGCATTTTACTTTTATCCCGCAGCTTTCGAGCTTCTTCGCATAGCGTTCCGCGGCGTTTTTTGTGTAACCGTATGCGGAAACATAGAATATTGCCGCCGTTCCATTGGGAGCCTCGGGGTCAGCCCATTTGCCATACATTTCCATAGCGTGTTTGCATCCGTTTTTTAACACCGGACCGTGTGAGCAGCAGACCATATCGAAATCAAGCGGTTTCAGCTTTTCAAGACCGTCGCGGACGAATTTCGGGAACGGACCGAAGATAGCTTTATAATAATAAGCAAGGGCTTCCTCATATTCTTTCGGATAAGTTATAACATCATCTGTTATGAGCGGTTCGCAGTAATGGGAGCCGAGGAAATCGCAGGTAAAAACGGTTTTTCTTGACGGCAGGTAGGAGAAAATGCTGTCGGGCCAGTGAAGATTTGGAGCGGAAATGAATTCAAGTACCAAGCCTTTGCCGAGGTCGAGTGAATCGCCGTTCTTGACGGTCATGCTCTTGAAATCAGTTCTGTTTGAAACGTTGGAGATATTTTTAATTGCTGCCGCAGAGCCGACAATGACCACATCGGGGTTTGCCTGCATTATTTTTTCCACCGAGCCGCTGTGATCGGGTTCGGTGTGGTTGAAAATGAGGTAATCTATTTCCGACGGGTCGCATATCTCGCGGATATTATCCATCATAACGCTGCCGAAGCGGTCGTGGACGGTCTCCACGAGAGCTGTTTTTTCGCCGCGTATGAGGTAGGAGTTGTAAGTTGTGCCGTATTCGGTCTTCATGATTATGTCGAACACTCTGAGGTTAGGGTTTATTGCGCCGACGTAGTAGATATCGTCTTTAAGTTTAAGCATAGGTAATCGATCCTTTCGTAAAAATAATTCCGGCGGCTGTTCGCGGGAACGAACCTTGCCGCCGTGACCTGTCAGGAGATCTTAGTAAATTCGCTCTTGCTGAGACCGCAAACGGGGCAGCACCAATCATCGGGGATATCTTCCCACTTAGTTCCGGGAGCGATACCTCCGTCGGGATCGCCTTTAGCTTCGTCATAAACGTAAGAGCATGGGCATTCGTACTTATCCATAGTAAAAACTCTCCTTTGCAAAAAAAGTATACCAAAATGATATATTTAAGGCAACACCGCACAAAGATTGTCGTGCAGATGCGCAGTCAGATTTTTTGTCAGATTGTATGAAAACGACGCAGGCATACTGTCGTATGTCAAGGAGTTTTCGTGCAATATGACGGAAAATATGCAAGCAGATGTGCGGCAAAGCCGTAAGGCGGTCTTTGTGCGGTGTTGCCTTCAGTTTAACATAAAATTTCCTGCTTGTCAACGTTTTTTTGTGAATTATTCATGTGTTAAAAATATCATTTGCGGCAGCGAGGGAAAATATTATTTTTCAGCGGAAAAATTTTGCCGACCATAAAGATCGGCAAAATTTTGTTTATTTTTCAACAGGTTCAAATAAAATGCGTATCTTCGGCAGCTTCTTTACCGTGTAATAGTAATTCTCCGCCCAGTCATCACCTTGGGAAGGATCGTTCTCTCCGCTTGCGGGAGGCGCAAACATCTTCAGCGTCATGTCACATTCGCCCGCAAGAGGTTTGTCATAGAACGCGCTCATAAGATCTATGCACTTTGCCGCAGGCGATCTGTAGAACCACTTGCCGTTGATCTCGAACATATAATTCCCGTCATCATCATCGTCAAAATATAACTCGCAGAAGTGGGGATCATTTTCAAAATGCAGCGGTATTGCAATTCCTTCCGCATCTTCCGCACCGCCCCAGCGCAGCTTTACGGGAAGTTCGATCTCGCCACCCTGTTTCATTTCAGGCAGGAAACGTTCGCTGTGGATAATTTCTTTGTAAGTTTTCAGAACAGGCTGGGGAATGCCCACATTTGGGTTGTTGGGATCTTCTATCTCCAAGCCGAGACGTCCTCTGTCACGGAACTGATAGAACGTGAACCCGCTGAACCAATCGGCGTTCTCCTCGTCAAGAATATCGCAGAATTCCTTTACCATAGCCGCCTGATCGTATGCGCCCGTAACATCTCCGTCAGCGTTGAACTCGGACATTACCATAGGCTTTGCGTTCCCGCCGTTAAGGAACTTGTAACGTTCAAAACTGAGCCTTGTGAGTTCGTATGTATCTCTTACCTTACTTCTGGAATGGGAATTGCCGCCCTTTTCCGCAACGTCAAAAGGCCAGCCCCAGTGGAGAGCCATATATTTGTCGACCGACCAGATATCCGCTTCGGGGATACATTGAGCAAATTCCTTTTCTTTCTCCATTTCTTCGCCTTTTTCGGGATGCTCGACGCCGCCTATGCATATGATGGTTTTGACATTTGGAGCATACTCATGGATAATTTTGCTGAACTTTACAAAAAAGTCCGCAACGCCCTGAGGATCCGCTCTTTTGGTGAAAGAGAACCAGTTTCCCGTTGCTTCATGGTTGATGCGGAGCATCATTCTGCCGAATGTGCGCAGATCTTTTGCTATGGCGACAAGGTGTTCATCGGGAACATTCGGGTCTACGGTAAGCGTCAGTGTAACGTCCTGACCGTGACGGCGGACATCTCTCATATAATTGAACGGCTCATCATCGGTATTGCCGTTTATGCCGCCCTTGTATGTAAAGTAATCGTCATACGGATAATCCCACTGGAAAGATACTTCCGCATCTTTCATTACTTCGGAGATACGTCCGGGCCATTCCTTGTCGAGAGGGTAGTAGCAGTACATAAGGCTTATGCTCCTGTGGGGTCTGCCGAGAGTGTGGAGGATATAGTCCTGATCCACATACTCGCCGCGTTCCGAGCCGTCGCCGAGGTCAACGGCGCATTTTGCTTTTCCCATATGGATACCGTAAATCTTTTCGCTCATTAAAATACAACCTTTCGTTAATTTATACGTTGAACCTGAACAGAACCACATCGCCCGACTGCATGACATATTCCTTGCCTTCGGAGCGTACAAGTCCTTTTTCTTTTGCGGCAGTCATTGAACCGCAAGCCATAAGATCGTCAAAGCTGACGACTTCGGCGCGGATAAAGCCTTTTTCAAAATCCGAGTGGATCTTTCCCGCTGCCTGCGGAGCCTTTGTGCCTTTTTTGATAGTCCATGCGCGGACTTCGGGCTGCCCTGCGGTAAGGTAGGAAATGAGTCCGAGGAGTTCGTAACCTTCTTTTATTATCCTGTCCAGACCGGAAACTTCCAGACCGAGTTCCGAAAGGAACATTTTCTTGTCCTCTTCGTCCATATCGGCGATCTCCGCTTCAAGCTGCGCGCAGATAGGCAGAACAGCGGCTTTTTCCTCTTTTGCTATCTCGCAGACAGTTTTGTAGTGTACGGAATTTTCGATATTGTTCTTAAAATCGTCCTCGCTGAGGTTTGCGGCGTAGATAACGGGTTTTGCGGAGAGCAGGGGAGTAGACTTTATAATTTCCTCCTGTTCCTCGGTGAAGCCGTAGGAACGTGCGGAATGTCCTTCTTCGAGGTGTTTTTTCAGATCCTCGAGGAATTCCGATTCCGCGGCGAATTTCTTATCGCCTTTAGCCGCTTTTTTAGCGCGGTCGATGCGGCGTTCAAGGAGTTCGATATCGGAGAATATCAGTTCCAGTTCGATAGTTTCGATATCGCGGCGGGGATTTATCTCGCCGTCAACATGAACGATATCTATATCTTCAAAGCATCTTACAACGTGAACGATAGCGTCCACCTCGCGTATATCTGCAAGGAATTTATTTCCAAGTCCTTCGCCCTTGGACGCACCCTTTACAAGACCTGCGATGTCGACAAATTCCAGAGTTGCGGGGGTAAATTTATCCGGGTGATACATTTCCCTTAACTTATCGAGGCGTTCATCGGGGACGGAAACGATGCCCACGTTGGGTTCGATAGTGCAGAACGGGTAATTTGCGGATTCCGCGCCTGCATTTGTAAGAGCGTTGAAAAGTGTACTTTTTCCCACATTGGGCAGACCGACCATGCCGAGTTTCATAGTTCAGATCATCCTTTACTGTAAATTTTTGTGCGGCACCGTGAGATCAGAAGGAATATTCCGATCCTTCGTCATCATCTTCATCATCTATGCTGTCATAATCGAAGTCAAGGTCATGCACATAAGCTCTGGCGTTGAAATTCTTTTTATTTTTCCTGCGGTATGAGCCGGAGGCGCAGAGTATTCCCACAACAAGCCCCGTCAGAAAAGATACCAGCGCGATAAGTACGACTATCCACTGAGCAACAGCGACTTCTTCCTTTGCCCTTGCCAAAGTATTTTCGGTAATTTCCTTAAACATAAAAAGCTCCGTTCTCCGCCGCGTAGATTTTTGCGGAAAAGAGCGGCGGGCAAATTTTCCTGCAAAGTGCAAGCACTTACAAATATTATACAATTTTTTTATCGGGATTGCAAGATATTTCGGCAAATTTTATTTCAAATTATTTTCATTTGGGAAATTTATCTATAATGTTAATATAAAAGCCTTGAAATCGACATCAAAAAGGTGTATCATTAAATAATATATTGATTTTAAAGAGGAGTGATCGGAAATGGTCAAAGCCGCAGAAGCTATGGTAAAATGTCTGGAAAATGAGGGGATCAAAGTCGTCTTTGGTTATCCCGGCGCGGCAATATGCCCTTTTTACGACGCTCTTACCCATTCGGATATAAGGCATATCCTCGTTCGCCGCGAGGATAACGCGGGTCATGCCGCAGGCGGTTATGCCCGCATGACAGGCAAGCCCGCCGTTTGCATCGCGACTTCCGGTCCCGGAGCCATGAACCTTATGACAGCGATCGCCACCGCATATGCCGACAGCATACCCCTTGTCTGCATTACCGGACAGGTCTCCACCGACCAGATAGGCTGCGACGTTTTTCAGGAAGTGGACACCACCGGTACGGCTGAACCTTTTGTAAAATACAGCTACCTTATAAAAGACGCCGCACAGCTGCCGAGGATCTTCAAGGAAGCTTTCTATATCGCGGGTTCGGGAAGGAACGGCCCCGTTCTGATAGATGTTCCCATTGACGTACAGCAGACCATGATAGATTTTGAATATCCCGATACCGTGGAACTGCGTACCTATAAGCCTACTCTTAAAGGCAACGGTTTGCAGATAAAGAAAGTCTGCGAAGCTTTGCAGGAGTCGGAACGTCCGCTCATCTGCGCGGGCGGTGGCGTAATTGCCGCAAAAGCCGAAAAAGAACTCATCGCTTTTGCCGAAAAGACAAATATCCCCGTTGTTTCTACAATGATGGGGCTCGGAATTTTCCCCACGGAACACCCGCTTTTCATGGGAATGCTCGGTATGCACGGCGTAAGAACAGCAAACGAAGCTGTTTCAAAATGCGATACGATGCTCCTTATCGGCGCAAGAGTCGGGGACAGAGCTGTCCGCTCACCGAAATTCCTTGCGGAGACTACTAAAATTATCCATATAGACGTGGATCCCGCAGAGATAGGAAAAAATATCCACGTTGATATCCCCCTTGTTGGAGACTGCAAAAATATCCTTGAAGAACTTTCTGCGGGAATGAAAAGCGCAGAACGCCCCGAATGGCTCGCGGAACTTTCGGCAGTTAAAAATACCGTTCCCAAAGAGGACGAGACCGAGGGTTATGTCAACCCGAAAATGTTCATACGAAAACTTTCCGCAAAACTTCCCGATAATACCGTTTGTGCCGCAGACGTAGGACAAAATCAGATCTGGACGTGCAATAATTTCTGCTTCAAACACGGAAAATTCATGACCAGCGGCGGAATGGGCACAATGGGCTATTCTATCCCCGCAGCTATCGGCGCAAAACTTGCTTCTCCAAATTCGGAAGTAGTCGCGATCTGCGGAGACGGATCTTTCCAGATGGAAATGATGGAACTTGCTACCATAGTTCAGGAAAAAGTTCCCATAAAAATAATAATCATGCGGAACAACCGCCTCGGCATGGTGCGCGAATTGCAGACAAATATTTATAATGACAACCAGACCGCTGTCCATATCGCTGACGGCAACCCCGATTTCGTTATGCTGGCAAAGTCCTACGGCATCAACGCTGAACGCGTTTCCACAATGGCGGAAGCAGAAGCGGCTATAGAACATCTTTGCAGTTCAAAAGAAGCTTATCTGCTGGAATGCAACGTATGGAGGAATGAGTCTACACTATAACCTTTGAATATATCCGACATGAAAAATATGTATTTTACGCATACCTCTTGCAGTGCTAAACTTAATATTGAAGAGATATCGTAAAGATGAAAGACCGCACATAACGTCAAGGAAGAAAGGAGATGCTTGCTCACGCAGGCATGATGATAAAAATGAAGCATACTATTTCAATTTTAGTTGAGAACCACGCGGGCGTCCTTTCAAGGATCTCGGGACTGTTTTCCAGACGCGGTTTCAATATAGACAGCCTTGCGGTGGGGGAAACCGACGATCCGGAAATTTCCCGCGTAACGATCGTTGCCGACGGCGACGAACATACCGTTGAACAGCTTGAAAAACAACTCAACAAGCTTATCGACACCTTGAAAGTCAAGGCTCTTGCCCCCGATGAACTGCTTTCCAGAGAATTGCAGCTCATCAAAATAAACGCTCAGCCTAAACAGAGGAATGAGATCCTTACGATCTGTGAGATAATGGGCGCAAAGATAATAGATATTTCCCAGACAACTATGACCATAGAGATCTCCGATACGACCATGCACCTTGCACGGTTCGAGGAGCTTATCCGCCCTTACGGCATAAAGGAAATAGTCCGCACGGGAGTCATCGCTATACAAAAAGGCGCGGAAACTATCCGCAAATAAGGCAGCAAATGAACGGTTATCCGTTCTTAAAATATCAAATATATAAATATAACGGAGGTTGTTTAAAATGGCAAACAAAATTTATTATCAGCAGGACTGCGACCTTGGCAGACTGGACGGCAAGACCGTTGCCATAATCGGCTACGGTTCACAGGGACACGCTCATGCCCTTAACTTGAAGGACAGCGGAGTAAATGTTGTCGTTGGTCTTTACGAGGGTTCAAAGAGCAAGGCTAAGGCGGAATCACAGGGCTTGAAAGTCCTTTCCGTTTCCGAAGCTGCAAAAGCCGCTGATGTTATCATGATCCTTATCCCCGATGAGAAACAGGCTAAGATGTATAAAGAGGATATCGCTCCTTACCTTACCGAAGGAAAGACCCTTGCGTTCGCGCACGGTTTCAACATTCACTTCGGCTGCATAGTTCCGCCTAAGAACGTTAACGTTATCATGATCGCGCCTAAGGGACCCGGTCACACGGTAAGAAGCGAATATCAGGCAGGCAAAGGCGTTCCTTGTCTTATTGCCGTTGAGCAGGACGCAACAGGCGATGCGACCGATATCGGTCTTGCATATGCACTTGGTATCGGCGGCGCAAGAGCAGGTGTTCTTGAAACAACATTCCGCACGGAGACTGAAACAGACCTGTTCGGTGAGCAGGCAGTCCTTTGCGGCGGCGTATGCGCTCTTATGCAGGCAGGTTTTGAAACTCTCTGCGAAGCGGGATATGATCCGAGAAACGCTTACTTTGAATGTATCCATGAGATGAAGCTTATAGTTGACCTTATTTACCAGTCGGGATTTGCGGGAATGAGGTACTCCATTTCCAACACAGCGGAATACGGCGACTATGTAACAGGTCCCAAGATCATCACCGAGGACACAAAGAAAGCTATGAAGCAAGTTCTGAAGAACATTCAGGATGGTTCATTCGCAAAAGAGTTCCTGCTTGATATGTCCGATGCGGGTTCGCAGGTACATTTCAAGGCGATGAGAAAGCTTGCTGCGGAGCATCCTTCCGAGATCGTAGGTGCAGAAGTAAGAAAGCTTTACAGCTGGAGCGATGAGGATAAGCTTATCAACAACTGATCCGGGGAAAAAATAAAAAAATGCGGCTGCGGAAATTTTCCGCAGCCGTTTTTGACTGTCAAAAAAGTTTTTAACAATTTTGCGCGCAGCGCAAAATTGAAAAGCTGGTTGAGCTGACCCCACCAGCGCGGCTGCGCTGGACCAGCTTTTCGGGCAAGGTTTTGTTTTTCGTTTTTTAGTTTGTCCGCGCCTATTCGTTGAGTTCATTTTCCGGATATGTCATTTCAAGTTTGTCATAAAGATATTCTACTTTCTCATTAAGATCGTCTATCTGCTGAATGTAAGACTGTTCCTTTTCTTCCTGAGCAGCTGTTATTTTGCCGTCTACGGAAAGTCTTATCGCAAAACCTATCGTTACTATAACGGCAAATGCTGTAAGCGCAATGGTAAGCGGGTTGAAATATCCTTTTTTCTCCCGTGTTCCCTCGGTCATGTACCCGAATCCCGACGCTTTCAGCGCTTTCCTTAACGCAAGTGCAAGAGGAACGGATATTACTACCGCAAGAACACCGTTTATGCAGGCTGTTCCGGCTTTTTCCAGCATAACGCCGATTGCCGTTTCAACGGGATTGCCCAGAATAAGCTGCTCGATAAAGGATTTTCCCGGGTAAAGGATTATATATGTCAGCTGTCCGAATATCGCGGCGGTAAGAGTACGCGCGAATTCGCTCTTTATGCCGCCTGAACGGCTTATCATTCCCGCTGTCCAGCCCATTACGAACTTGTTTATGAACGTCATGGGCGCGGAGGTGATATAACGCGGATCAAACAGATCGAAAAGAAATCCGCCTATTCCCGAGGCAAGTCCTCCCGTTGTCCCGCCGAACAGCAGTCCGGCAAGCAGACACATCGAATTTCCCAGATGTACTCTCATATCGTCGCTTAACGGTATCTGCATATAGTTTCCTATATAGACCAGTGCGGACATAAGTCCCACAGCAACTATCCCGTAAAGTTTTTTGCGGCTCTCTGTTTTGTTCATACTAAAACTTCCTTTCGGCTTGGTATGTATAAAGTATACCCTCTGAAAAAAAGTTTTGCAAATTTCCCGCAGGCGGAAATATTTTGTTAAAAATTATTGAAAATAACCATATCCGGCGTAAAATTTCATGCCGCTTTTGCAGAGTTTCAACAAAGCAAAATTTCCTGAAAATGCCGATAAAAAAGCGTTCGGTAAAATTGACCGAACGCTTTTAAAATTATAATGTATTATTTGGTTAAACTGCAAGAATTTACTTTTTCTCGTCAAGGCGCATGGTGAGGGATATCCTCTTGCGCTTTACATCAACGTCAAGAACGCGTACTTTGACTACTTCGCCAACTTTTACCGCTTCAAGAGGGTGCTTGATGTAACGATTGCAGATCTGCGAAATATGCACCAATCCGTCCTCGTGAACGCCTATATCCACAAAACAGCCGAAATCAATGACGTTGCGGACAGTTCCCATAAGTTCCATGCCGGGTTTGAGGTCTTTCAGTTCCATGATATCGCCGCTGCGCAGCAGAGGAGGGGGAAGTTCGTCACGGGGATCGCGTCCGGGCTTGGAAAGTTCCTTGAGTATGTCATTTATCGTCGGAAGTCCCGTTCCTACGCTGTCTGCAAGTTTTTTTACGCCTATCTTTTCCGCTGCAGCCGTTATCTCGGAAGTCTTTCCCGCGTCAAGATCCGCAAGTCGGAAACCGCATTCCGAAATTATCTTTTCCGCAGCTTCATAGCTTTCCGGGTGAACGGCAGTGTTGTCCAGAGGATTTTTTCCGCCGTGAACACGGAGAAATCCCGCGCATTGTTCAAAAGCCTTAGGACCGAGCTTTGCAACTTTAAGGAGCTGTTTCCTGTCGGTGAAAGAACCGTTTTCCTCACGGTATGCAACTATATTTTTCGCCACCGCCGAACTTATGCCCGATATGTATGAAAGCAGCGAATGAGACGCGGTATTAAGGTCAACGCCCACGCTGTTCACACAGTCCTCAACAACGCCCGAAAGTGCTTCGTCCATACGCGCTTTCGGCATATCGTGCTGATACTGTCCCACGCCGATGGCTTTCGGGTCGATCTTTACAAGTTCCGCAAGGGGATCCTGCAAACGCCTTGCTATCGATACTGCGCTTCTCAGGGAAACGTCATATTCGGGAAATTCCTCCGCCGCAAGTTTTGATGCTGAATAGACTGACGCTCCCGCTTCGGAGACAACCATGTAAGCGACTTTTTCGGGAATTTCCTTTATAAGTTCCGCCACGAACGCTTCCGATTCGCGTGAAGCCGTGCCGTTACCGATGGCAATTATTGAAACACCGTATTTCTGTATAAGGTTTTTCACAAGGACTTTGCCCTGTTCGATCTTCCGCTGTTCGCCTGTGGTGATGTACGCCACGCCCGTGTCAAGGACTTTTCCCGTATCGTCCACCACTGCAAGCTTGCAGCCTGTTCTGTAGCCCGGGTCAAGACCGAGAGCGATCTTTCCTTTGACCGGGGGCTGCATAAGCAGCTGACGGAGATTTGAAGCAAAAACTTTTATTGCGGCTTCGCTTGCGTTTTCGGTGAGCCAAGAACGTACTTCCCGCTCAACGGACGGGAAAATGAGCCGCTTGAAGCTGTCCTCTGCGGCAGCTTTTACAAGTTCGCCGCATGGAGAGGGATTTTTTACATACTTGTCGGTAATGAGTTTTTCGCCGCTGCCGTCGGGAATGTCAATGCCCGCTTTAAGTTTTTCTTCACGTTCGCCGCGGTCTATGGCAAGTACCCGATGTCCTGCGATCTTGTTAACGGGTTCGGCAAAATCGTAATAATTGCGGTAGACAGTTTCTTCTTCGGGGTCTGCGGCTTTGGAGACCACCTGTCCCGTTCTGATGAGCAGAGCGCGGAGAGATTTTCTGAGTTCCGCATCGTCGGAGATATCCTCGGCGATGATGTCCATAGCGCCTTGGAGCGCAGCTGCCGCATCGGGAACTTCCTTTTCGGCATTTACGAACTTTTCCGCTTCGGCATTGGGGTCTGCGGATAGCTCCTGCGCCGCGATAAACTGTGCAAGCGGTTCAAGTCCCCGTTCTCTTGCCACGGAACCTCTTGTTTTGCGCTTCGGCTTGAATGGGCGGTAGATATCTTCCAGTTCCACAAGAACTGCGGCTTTTGCAACGGCTTCGCGGATCTCGTCGGTAAGTTTTCCCTGTTCTTCAATGGAAGAAAGGATCTCTTCCTTACGTTTTTCAAGGTTGCGGAGGTACGTGAGCCTGTCGAAAATTTCCCTTAGCACCTGATCGTCAAGAGAGCCTGTAAGTTCCTTTCTGTATCTTGCGATAAATGGGATAGTTTTCCCGTCGTCTATAAGAGAAACGGTGTTGTCGATCTGTTCCTGACGGAGTTTGAATTCTTTTGCGAGAGTTTCGTTTATATTCAATATGATCTTCCTTTTCATTTTAATGAACGGACGGCTGTAATACCGATCCCTGATCAATATGGTAGGAGATCAGTATAAAAGCCGTCCGAACGCCTTATTTCTTTCCGAAAAGACCGCCCAGTTTGTCCTTGATGCCGTCAACGGAAACTTTTGCTTTGATGCCGTCAACGATTTTGTTGATCTGGTCGTCGGGAAGGTCTACACCAACGACTTTTTCAACAGCTTTGACGGGATCGGCTTTGAACTCCTCCTCGAAGTTCTTGTCTTTTTTGACTTTTTCAACGATCTCTTCGATCTTTGCTTTGATATCCATGAAAAAACCTCTTTTCCAAATATACTTTTCACATTATACCACATTTTCCTCCAAATTGCAAGAGCGGGCGGGCAGTTTTTTAAAATTTTGAAATATTTCTTGCATTTTTTATTTACATATGGTATAATTGATGTATACAGCCGTAGGAATGTTAAGGCTGTGCGGCATATGTCAAGTGTGAGCCGCGGAAGGAAGGCATTTTATGGAAAACAATAAAGTTTTATCGGATACCGCCGATACTTTATCCGATAACAGACCTGTTTTAGAGGAGATAAACGAGTTCCACCCCGATGAGCGGGATCCTATGCGCGGTGATCCGGAAAATACCGATCCCGTAACAGGCGTTTACAACAAAAAATACGGCAGGATCGCTGCGGTAAAGATGGGCAGGGCTAATAAGGGCTTGCTTGTATTTTCCGCCGTTATAGGGATAGTCAACTATAATTCCCTTCTGGAAAAATACGGTCAGATATTCTGCGACGCGCTGCTTGAAGAAGCTGCGGTGATAATGAAGCGGAATTTTAACTGCAACAGCCTTATCTACAGGAACGGCACCGACGAGTTCACGATAGTTGTCCTTACAAAAAGCCGCGAAGATACCGAAGCTCTCATCAGACAGACCGTTTCCGAGATAGAGAACATCTACAGCGGCAGCGGCGTTAACGTGGAATGTGCCGCGGGCGGAAATATCCGTACCAACGAAGAGCCTTTTGAGATACTTAAAAGAAAAACTCACCTTGCAGCGCGGACAGCAGAAACTTTCCGCGAAAAATACGGCGGATTTGTTTTCTATGACGTGGCTGAAAGCGACGGCTATGCCCCCGCGCCCGAGACCATGAATAACAATGCCCGCAACGCTGTGCAGCTCAGCAGCAAAAGGATCTCGCCCGTAAATTCGGAAATAGTCTCTTTCGCATTTAAAATCTTTGAGAAAACAGGCGATTTTGACGCCGCGATAAATGCTTTCATGAGCAAAACAGGCAGAGTGTTGGATCTTGAACGTATCCTTATAATGGATATGAACAAAAACACCTGTACGATAAATATTGCCTATCAATGGCATTCCATAGATATCGCTCCCATAGAGAAAAAAAGTTTTTCTCTCGAAAAAGAACAGTTCGGACTTATCGAAAGACGTATGAAAATGAACGATTTTCTCCCGACAGACAGAGAAGCATATGAAAAATATGCTCAGAGATCCAAGGGAAAAGTCAACGGCACGGGCTCGGTGTATTCTTTCCAGATGTATGACGGAGATAAGACCATCGGCTGCGTTCTGTATGAAGTCAGACAAAATATTTTGGTCGATGAGCATATCATCAGTTTGCTCAACAGGCTCACGGGCATCATTTCCGCTCATTACGCCAAGTCAAAAACTACCCGCGAAAGCAGAGCAAAAAGCGAGTTCCTTTCAAGAATGTCCCACGAGATAAGAACGCCTATGAACGTTATCATCGGCATGACAAAGATCGCTCTCGATTCGGAAGGACTTAACGCCGAAGCGGAGGACTGCCTGAAAAAAATAGACAGGGCGTCTCACTACCTGCTTACGCTGATAAACGATATCCTCGATATGTCAAGGATAGAAAGCGGTAAAATGACCGTTGAAGAAGCATATATAGACATCGGCGAACTCCTTGACGGAGTTGATACCATGATAAGAGTCCAGACAGATGCAAAAGGTATTTGGCTGAGAAACGAAAGGAACATTTCCTGTCCGTATCTGCTTGGAGATCCTCTTAAACTCAACCAGATACTCATAAACATCATGGGCAACGCCGTAAAATTTACCGCAGAAGGCGGGATAACTCTTTCCGTTTCACAAAGCAAGCCCTCCTCACGGGGAGTTGTAATGACAACATTTTCCGTAAAAGACACAGGCACGGGCATAAGCGAAAAGAACCTTGACAGGATATTCAACAGCTTTGAACAGGAAAACGAAAGTATCGTCCGTCAATACGGCGGGACCGGTCTCGGACTTTCCATAAGCAGTAGTCTTGTTGAACTTCTGGGCGGTGAACTTCAGGTCAGGAGCAAGGTGGGAAAAGGTTCGGAATTTTTCTTTACGATACCGATGAAAGTTACGGAACGTGAAGATAACGGCGAAGATCACGGAAAAAGTTCTGCCGATCTTTCGGGAAAACGCATACTTGTGGCGGAAGATGACGAACTTAACAGAGAGATAATAGAAACTCTGCTGAAAAAGGAAAATATAATTGCCGAACTTGCGGAAAACGGGCTTGAAGCTGCGGAGATGTTTGAAAAAGCGGAAGCGGGATATTATGACGCGATCTTTATGGATATACGAATGCCTGTAATGGACGGCATCGAAGCCGCTAAAAAAATTCGCGGAATGAATAAAAAAGACGCGGCTTCCGTACCGATATTCGCCATGACTGCAAACGCCTACGATGAAGATACGAAACGTTCCGCCGAAAGCGGTATGAACGGTCATCTTACAAAACCCGTTGATATGAAAAAAGTCATGGAAACACTAAGAAAAACTTTCTCGTGACCGAAAGGAAGTCTGTCATATGCCGATCAAAATAAGCCGAAAAACTACGGCGGTGCTGCTTATGATACTTTCTGCGGTCAGCTTCACGGGAATGAACGCCTGCGTCCGCATATCGGGAGAACTACCCACAGTCCAGAAAGCGTTTTTCAGGAATTTTGTGGCGGCGATATTTGCGGTGATAATGCTTATCCGGAGCCGTACGCCCATAAAAATACAGCAAGGCTGCAAATTCCCGATGATAATGCGGGCTGTCTGCGGAACTGTGGGCGTTCTCTGCAACTTTTACGCCGTTGACAAACTTGATCTTGCGGACGCGTCAATGTTAAATAAACTTTCACCGTTTTTTGCGGTGATATTTTCCATGATGATTTTAAAGGAAAAGACTTCTCCCGTACAGATAATTACCGTAATAACGGCGTTTATCGGGAGCCTTTTTGTGATACGCCCCACATTTTCAAATATGGAACTTATCCCGTCGCTGATAGGTTTTACGGGCGGAATGGGCGCGGGCGCGGCATATACTTTTGTACGTTATATGAAGCAAAAAGGAGAGAAAAGCGCAATGATAGTGTTTTTCTTTTCCATGTTCTCGTGCATGGTGACGCTGCCGTTCATGATAGCGGGATTTGTGCCGATGAGCGGGAAACAGCTGCTGATGCTTTTGCTGGCGGGACTTTTCGCGGCGGGCGGACAATTTGCTATAACAGGAGCATATTCTTTTGCGCCTGCAAAGGAAGTTTCGGTATATGATTATTCGCAGGTCATTTTCTCGACAATAACGGGATTTTTTCTTTTCGATCAGGTACCGTCCGCACTCAGCTTCATAGGATATTTTATAATAATTTCCGCAGCGGTATGGACTTTCATAAATAACAATAAAATTCCCGACGCGAAAAACGGAAAGGATAATTCTGATGCTTGACAAACGCCTTGCGCTGTGCGCCGAAATGGTAAAGGGAAAATTTGTGTGCGATGTGGGAACAGACCATGCTTATCTTGTTTCCGAACTTCTCACATCGGGAAAATGCACCGCTGCGGTCGCTGCGGATATAAACGAAAAACCTCTTAAAGCAGCGGAAAAAAACTTGCATGACGCGGGAGTTTCCGATAAAGCGGAAGTGATACTTTCGGACGGCTTGAAAAATATCCCCCTTGATAAGATCACGGATATAGTTATCGCGGGAATGGGCGGGGAACTTATTGCAAAGATCCTTTCGGAATGTGATGAACTGCAAGGCAAAAATTTAATTTTGCAGCCGATGACGCGTTCGGAAAAATTGATAAAATTTCTATATGAGAACGGTTTTGAAATTATTTCGCAAAAAGCCGTTTCGGACGGGAAATTTTTTTACACCGCAATAAATGCCGTAAAAAATAATTCGCAGAAAAAAGATATGCCGCCGCTTTTTGAATATCTGGGAAAATTAAATTTTTCCGACAGTGAAGCGGTAAAATTCGCGCGGTTTGAAGCGGAAAGCATTTTAAATTCGGGAAGAGCTTTGCGGGACTCGGGACGTTCAGCCGAAGGAATAAAAAAAATTATCCTCGCAAATAAAATAATTCTTGAAACAGGAGGAAAAACAATGTATACCGTAAAAGATATTTTTTCGTTCATGGACGTTATCGCGCCGATGAAAAATTTGCATAAAGGCGATAATTCGGGGCTTATCGTGGGAGATGAGAATTCTCCCGTGACAAAAATTTTATTTGCCCTCGATATAACCTGTGAAGCTGTCCGCGAAGCTGCGGAAATAGGCGCGGAATTAATTATTTCACACCACCCGGTGATATTTCACCCGCTTTATAATTTAAATGAAAATGATCCTGCTTGTCTTGCGTTAAAAAATAATATTTCCTGCATATGTTTCCATTCTCCTCTCGATATGGCGGACGGCGGGATAAATGATATTATTTTTGATATGATTGATGGGTATATCAAACTGAAAAAAATTTCTTGGTTTGAACCTATCCACCCTGACGGACGGGGATACGGCTTTTTATGTTCGGTGAAAAATGAGATCATGCCGAAAGATCTTGCGAGACTTCTGAAAGGAATTTTTAAATGCACGGTAGTTCGTTTCACCGACAGCGGGAAACCGATAAAAAAACTTGCTTTCTGCTCGGGCGGCGGAGGCAGCGATCTTCCGCTGGCAATTGAAAAAAAAGCCGACGCATACATTACCGGAGATGTTAAGCACGATACATGGATAACAGCGCGTAACAACGGTATTGCTCTTTATGACTGCGGACATTTCCATACCGAAGATATCGTTATCCCGTATCTGATAAAAAGATTTTCCGAAGAATTTTCCGGCATTGAATTTATTCATGCAAAAGCCGATAGGGATCCTGTGGAATATATTATTTGATAATTTATTTTTAAAATTAACAGAAAATATTTTGTATGCATATTATGTAAAGCATAAATTTTTTTCAAGGTGTGATGATATGCTTACAGAGTATGTTCTTGACGTAAATGCAGAAATAAATTACGCGAAAAAGTGGGCTTTTAAAAGAAATCCCGCTTATTATAATTTTGATAACGTGGGCGGCGACTGCACAAATTTTATTTCACAATGTTTGTATGCGGGCGGCGCGGCTATGAATTATACGCCCGATACGGGCTGGTATTATATTTCTCCGGATAATCGGGCTGCGGCTTGGACGAGCGTGGAATATTTATATAAATTTCTTCTGCGGAATAAAAATGCGGGTCCTTTTGGGGAAATTATCCCGCTTTATGATGTTCAAAAAGGCGATATCATTCAGCTTGGCGACGGAGAAAGATTTTATCACAGTCTGCTTGTTGTCAATGTAAAAGACGGCGTTCCGTATATTGCCGCACATATGTATGACGCATATGATATGCCGCTTTTTTCATACAGCTACGGGAAAACCCGCTGCATACACGTTGTGGGCGCGAGAAAACAAAGTTAAGGCAACACCGCATAATATCGTGCAAAAGAAAAGCTATTACAAATTAAAAAAAGAACCGCAAAGTTTGCCCTGA
>CANQPX010000025.1 GCA_947625915.1 uncultured Clostridia bacterium | reverse complement strand
CAAGTTAGGGTAAACTTTGCAGTTCTTTTTTGAATTTGTAATAGCTTTTCTTTTGCACGATATTATGCGGTGTTGCCCATATCAAATAATATCATGATATTAAAAAATCATATACTCTTTTAAAAAAATCAGGAGCTTCTTCGTATGCAGCATGACCCAGATCATCATACATATAAATTTCGCATCCGATCTTTTCTGCAATTTCTTCGGAAGCTTTACCTGAAACGATCTTATCCTTTTTTCCGCCTATCACAAAAACAGGACAAACTATTTTATCGAGCTTATCATACAGATCAAGATCAAGACATGATCTCGCAATTATCTCAAATTTTTTCAGATCCGATGAATTTGTATTTTTGTCTGAAATAATTTGCTTTGAGCCGTATTTATTCAAATATTCATCGGAATACATCAAGGAAAATGCTTCTTTTTTGATCGAATTATGATCGTTTCCGGAAGCATATTTTATCCAATTTTCAATAACTGATCTTATGGTTTTATTTTGTCTTGAAAGAGTCATTGCAAGAACGAGTTTCCGAACAATTTCCGGATACTTTATTACCAACGCCTGTGCGATCATACCGCCATGAGATATTCCAAGAATATCTGCTTTATCAATTCCAATAATTTTAGTTGCTTTATAAATATCTTCTGCCATATCATAAACAGAATAATTGTCGCAAATATCATTTTTTCTGTCAAATATATAAACAGAATATTCTTTAGAAAATATGCTATACATATTTGCAAGCATAAATCCGGAATTTTTAGTGCCGCCAACATTCAAACCTAAAATAAATATAAGGTTCCTGCTTCCGTTTCCGAAGGTAATATAATTCATATAACTATCATCTATTTTTATACGATCAGATTTCACCGATGACATTTTTTGCATCACCAAATCATATTCATAAAATTATATTTTAATAAAAAATTTGACCCAAATATTGAAAATTTTTCTTTTCTTGAAAATAAATTATCCTTTTGCATCATACCATGTTTTACCTTTGGAAACATCGGCAGTAAGCGGGATATCAAGCTTTACGGCGTTACGCATTTCCTCACCGAGAACTGCCGCCGCGCGTTCCGCGTCACTTTCTTTTACTTCGATTATCAATTCATCATGGACTTGCAGGATCAATCTTGCATCTAATTTTTCCGCTTTTAAACGCTTATAAACTTTTATCATTGCAATTTTGATTATATCCGCCGCAGTGCCTTGAATTGGCGCGTTCATCGCCGCTCTTTTTCCGAAAGCCTGAACATTTTTATTGGAATTTTTAAGTTCAGGGATAGGTCTGCGGCGCCCGAACATTGTTACCGCATAACCGTTTTCTTTTGCATCGTCAACTACTTTTTCCATAAAATTTTTAACGCCCGGATAACGTGCAAGATAATTTTTTATATATCTGTCAGCTTCTGCAATCGAAACATCAATATCTTTTGAAAGCGAAAACGCACCTATCCCGTAAACAATTCCGAAATTCACAGCTTTTGCAGCACGGCGCATTTCCGATGTTACCATTTCCGGCGGCATATCAAAGACCTGTGCGGCAGTCGCGGCATGGATATCCATGCCTTTTATAAAGCCGTCCTGCATATTTTTATCGCCGCTCATATGCGAAAGTATGCGAAGTTCGATCTGGCTGTAATCCGCATCCAAAAGAATATAACCCTCATCAGCGGTAAAAAATTTACGCATATTTCTTCCTAATTCCGTTCTCACGGGAATATTCTGAACATTTGGTTCAGCCGAAGAAATACGTCCGGTTCTTGTTTCTGTCTGTTTGAAAAGCGAACGTACCCTGCCGTCATCGGAAACTACTTTAATTAATCCTTCAACATATGTTGAATTTAATTTCGTAAGTTGGCGATATTGTAAGATCAGATCTACGATCTCATGTTTGTCACGGAGAAATTCAAGTACGTCCGCATTTGTAGAATAACCCGTTTTTGTCTTTTTTCCTGCGGGAAGTCCCATCTCTTCAAATAATACCGTTCCCAATTGTTTAGGTGAAGAAATATTGAATTCATGTCCCGCCATAAAATAAATTTGTTTTTCAACAGCGGAAATATCCTCGGTCAATTTTTCGCCGAATTTTTTGATCCCGTCTTTGTCAATGCGTACTCCGTAATATTCCATTGAAGCAAGAACTTCTGTAAGCGGCAGTTCAATTTCTTTCAGAATTTTTGTCATTCCCTGCTTTTCTATTTCTTCGAGCATAATTTCCGAAAGCACCGGAAGTGCAGCTGTATCCGCAAATTCTCCCATTTCAGGATATGTCGGAGCACCATATTCCGCACACATTCTTTCTATCGTATATTCACTCGAATTTGTATTTAAAATGTATCCGGAAATATCCGCGTCGGAAATTATATTTTTTAATTCTTTTCCGTTTTCAAAACAAAAACGGTATGCGGGTTTTGCACCAAAAGTAATTTTTTCACAATCTGATGAAAGAAATTCAAGCTGTTTATTTTTATCTGATATCGTGTAAATTTTATTATCCGAAAGAAGCTGTATAATTCCGTCTTTAAAAATAAATGCCGCTTTATTTATTTTAGAAATTTCTTCGGAAAATTCCCCCGAAATTTCATATTCTTTTTTTTCATTAACAGGAGAAAAATGTTTTTCCGTATTCTTTGAAGGCTCGATGTTAAGCCGTTCAAGCAGTTTAAACATTTCAAGTTCCGTAAGGATCTCCGAAATTTTATTTGTATCTTTTTCGCCGAATTTATATGAATTTATATCGCCGTCAACAGGCGCATTTTTAACGATCGTTGCAAGCCATTTGCTTTGTTCTGCATCGGCTTTTCCCGCTTCAAGCTTTGCAATTACCGACTTTGTTGCTTCAACATTTCCCGCTTCAAGATCGGAATAAAGCTGCTCGATCGTGTGATGATCGTGTACAAGCTGTTTTGCGGTTTTTTCACCGATGCCTTTTACACCGCTTATGTTGTCGGAACTATCTCCCATAAGTGCTTTCAGATCAATTAATTCGATCGGCGGAAAACCATATTCTTCTGTAAATTTTTCTTCATTATATTTAATTGTGCCTTTCATTGTGTGCAGTAAAACCGTAACTTTATCATCAATTAATTGCAGCGAATCCCTGTCTCCGGTCAAAATATAACATTCCCCGTCGGAATCATCGCATATTTTTGCGATGGTTCCCAGAATATCGTCCGCTTCAAAACCTTCACATTCGAGAACTTTTACTCCAAGCGCAGTGAGAAGTTCCTTAATTATCGGCATTTGCTGTGCAAGTTCATCGGGCATACCATGGCGGTTAGCTTTATATGTTTCAACAGCTTTATGCCGAAAAGTAGGCGCGCGCATATCAAATGCAGCGGCGATCCCGTCAGGTGCAAGATCTTTTACCGCCGAAAGATAAATATTCATAAATCCCGTAATTGCATTTGTGTACATTCCCGACTTATTTGAAAGCATTTTAATTCCGTAAAATGCACGGTTCATAATGCTGTTGCCGTCAATTGCAAGAAGTTTCATAAAATATCCTCACATTTCAAAAAATTCTTTCAATTCTTTTAAAGCTTTTGCACGGTGACTAACCGAATTTTTTTCTTCAGCAGAAATTTCCGCAAATGTTTTATCTCCGTACAAAAATATAGGATCATATCCAAATCCGTTTGTACCGCGGCTTTCATAGCCTATTTTTCCGAAAACTTTTCCCGTAAAATAATGATCTTTCCCGTCATTGTCAATGTAACATATGCAGCAGGTAAAATTCGCGTCGCGTTTTTCATCGGGAACATTTTTCATTTCATTAAGAACTTTTTCACATCTGTGACCCGGTTCGGCATATCTTGCGGAATAAATTCCCGGCGCACCGTTCAAGGCTTCAATTTCAAGTCCGCTGTCGTCTGCAATTACGGGAATTTTTTTAATATCGTAGACCGATTTTGCTTTTATAAAAGCGTTTTCAGCAAAAGTATTTCCGTTTTCCTCTGCTTCGATATCTATCCCCGCTTCGGATTGTGAAATTACTTCAAATCCCATAGGTTCGAGGATCTCTCGAATTTCCCGCAGCTTATTTTTATTATTTGATGCAAGAATAATTTTCATCATTTATCCTCCGACTCATTTTCCGATTCCGAAATTTCATCAGCTTTTTTCTTTTTTCCGAAAGTAATTTCCTTGAATAAAAATTCAAATTTACCGTGATCTTTCTTTTTGGGAACTTCTTCATTTTCCGTTTTTTCAATAACTGTTTCATCATTATTTTCGGAAATATTTTCTTCTGTTTCCGTAATTATTTCATCATTATTATTTTCTGTAAATTCTGGAGCAGCATTTTCTTCCGTAATTTCCTCGGAAATATTTTCTTCCTCGTTATTTTCGGTAATTTCCTCATCTGTAAGGCGTTCGTAATTGTGATCGAAGTCTGTCTCCGTTTCAAAAAGCGCATCCACAAAATCCCTTGCATGGAAATCCTGAAGATCATCTATTTTTTCACCGACGCCGACAAGTTTAACGGGGATACCGAGTTCGCGGTGAATGGAAATTATAATGCCGCCCTTTGCAGTTCCGTCAAGTTTTGTAAGGACAATTCCCGTAATTTCCGCAACTTCGCTGAAAAGTTTAGCTTGATTTACCGCGTTCTGACCCGTTGTCGCATCAAGTACAAGAAGTGTTTCAAGCGAACAATTTTCTGCCTGTTGATGAACTATACGGCTTATTTTTTTCAACTCGTCCATGAGATTTTTTTTGTTGTGCAAACGCCCTGCGGTGTCACAGATAACAACGTCCGTTCCCCTTGCTTTTGCCGCAGTAACAGCGTCAAAAACCACCGCCGCAGGATCGGAACCCTCAGCGTGCTTTACAATTTCCGCACCGGCGCGTTCAGCCCATACCTGCAATTGATCTATAGCCGCAGCACGGAAAGTGTCCGCCGCCGCAACAAGAACGCTTTTTCCGTCATTTTTGTAACGCGCCGCAAGTTTACCTATAGTAGTGGTCTTGCCCGCGCCGTTAACGCCGATAACAAGAATTACCGCTGGCTTGTTTGAGGTGTCGATCTCCTTGTCCTCGCCAAGCATTTCTGCAATAATTTCTTTTAATTCGCTTTTAATTTCGGAAGGATCTTTAATTCCCTTTTCCTTGACTTTTGCGCGCAATTTATCACAAATATCGAGCGAAGTTTCAACGCCGATATCGCAGGTAATAAGCAGTTCTTCAAGTTCTTCAAAAAATTCCTCATCGATTTTTGTAAAAGAATTCATCAAAGTTTCCAGTCTGCCCATCATTGAATCTTTTGTCTTTTTCAGACCCGCGGCAATTTTACTGAAAATATTCATTTAAAATACCTCCCTAAAATCAAAGTTGAAATATAAAAGTTGAGAGTTGAGTTGATAATTAGCTTTTTATGTTATTTTTTACTTACTTTAAAAAATTCATTTTACATGATACATTAATTTTAATCTTTGTGCCTCATTTGCAGAAAAACCGAATTTTTCATAAAATGGTATCTTGTCGGGAATAGCACATAATTCTACAAAAATATTCGTATTTTTTACACCGTTATCATTTATGAATTTCATCAACTCATTTATCAGCATTTTTCCTATGCCCTTATGTTGATACTCCGGTCTTACTACAACATCTTTGATATAATAATCCAACCCCATATCGCCGATCATTCTTGCCATAGCAACTATTTTATCTTTGTCATACACAGACACTCTGAATAGTGTATTTTTCATAGCGAGTTCGGTTTGTTCCAAAGAAGGTCCCTGTCCCCAGACAGTTTCCCATAAAAGGATAAATTCTTTTGCACTTAATTCATTGTATTTTACGGTCAATTCACTCATGTCTGCTCCTCCGTTAAATTTTGATTTAAAAGTTCAGTCTTCAAATTAATTTTATGTAATGATCCGGTAAATCACAAATTCTGTCATGAACAAATGAAAATTTAAATATCTCTATTACTAAAATTTTCACTGTTTCACCTCAATATAATTTAATTTTGATAATCTTTTATATCCAAAATTCCCACGCGCATGAACAGGAATTATCGGTAACATCGGGATAACAGCTTATGCAGCGGCATTTTATCCTTTCGTCTATAACTTCCGCAAAACCGCCGTATTCGTAGATAGCCGCGCTTTTGCACGGGTGAAGGGGCATATTTTTTCTTGTTCGCGCTTCCTGAACGCGGCAAACTAAAATTTTATGTATAAGTTTTCCGTCCCGAAAAATCGTTTCGCTTGGATTTGCCCTGTCCACCATGCGATATTTCAAAGCTTCCGCAAGTCCTTCAAGTCCCGCATTTTCGGGAAGTCTGAGGAATTTTTTTATTCGCCTTGCTTCGGAACGTGTGTATAATTTCCACGCTTCTTCATCATGGTGCATAGCATTTTCCATGCCTTTTTCTTTTTCGACAGACTGGAACCACACGCCGTCCATTGCAATTAAATTTTTTGAATCAATAAATAAAAGTTCCTCCAACTGTTCCCTTGAAAGTTTTTTTAATTCGTCTTTTTCAAGCAATTTTTACACGTCCTTTTAATTTGTGTTTTCAATATCAGCAGGCGGCTGATCGAGGCGCAGAACTTTTGAAATTCCCTTTTCCTGCATCGTAACGCCGTACATGACGTCCGCTTCTTCCATAGTTCCACGACGGTGAGTCACTAAAATAAACTGCGTTGTATCGGTAAAATGCCGCAAATACTGCGCATATTTTGTAACGTTAACATCGTCCAGAGCCGCTTCAATTTCATCAAGAATACAGAACGGCGCCGGTTTTATTTTTAAAATTGCAAAATAGATCGCAATTGCCACAAACGCCTGCTCACCGCCCGAAAGCAGCGAAAGATTTTTTATTACTTTTCCCGGAGGAGCAACGTTTATCTCAATTCCCGACTCTAAAACATCGGACGGATCGGTAAGAGTAAGTTCAGCTTTTCCGCCGCCGAAAAGCTCCACAAATATCTGCTTGAAATTTTCATTTATCGCGTTGAAGCTTTCGCTGAATTGACGGCGCATATTATCCGTAAGTTCATCAATAAGGCGTTCCAGTTCACGCTTGGAATTTTCCACATCATCAAGCTGTTCTTTCATAAAATTGTAGCGTTCCGAAACTTCCTTGTATTCCTCGATCGCGGCAACATTTACATTTCCGAGATCGCGGATCTTTTGCTTTGTGCCGTTCAACTGACGCTGAACGGCAGGGAGATCATCGACCGGTTTTGCAATTTCCGCAGCTTCGGAAAGATAAATACCGTACTGCTCCTGCATATCGGAAATAATTCCGTCGTAATTATTTTGAAAAGAAACATTTCTCTCTTCAAGACGTGTCATTTCGCGGGAAAATTTTTCTTTTTCATCATTAAGTCCGCGAATTTTAACACGTCCCTCATTGAGCGTCTGTTCCATCTGACGGCGTTCCGACTGTTCGGCTGAAATTTTCAGATTTATTTCTTCCACCGCACCCTTGGAATTTTCCAGTGCCGCTTTACATTCTTCAATTAATTTTTCCTTTTCGGAAATAATTTTTTTCTGTTCTTCAAGAGCAACAGCGAGCCGCGCAGTGTTGTCGCCGATCGCCGAAAATTGTTCTTCAAGCTGTTTTATTTCCGAATTCAGCGCGTCTCTGTCCTTGCTGCGCTCCATTTCGTAGAGCTTCATTTCCGACATATCCGCGGAAAGTTTTTCTCTCTTTTCGCGTATCGCCGAACGCTTTTCATCGCTGTCCGCAGCGATTTTTTCAAGTTCTGCAATTTCCTTCTCGCAGCCCTCTAACGCTTCTTTTGCGTCTGAAACATTTTTATTTGTATCGGAAATTTTATTTTCAAAATTTTTCGTATTTTCTTCCGCAGCGGAAATTTGCTGTCTTGTCTGCACAAGCAAAGCTTCTATCCGTTTTATTTCCGAATCAAAACGAATTTTATCCTCGCCGATAATGCGGAGTTCGTCCTTTGCGCCTTCAATATCAAATCCTAATTTGTCCGTTTCCGCCTGCAATTTTTCAACATTCTGCTTAACTCCCGCAAGCCGTTCGGAAAATTTTTCTTTTTCTGCGGAAAGCTTTTCAATTTCATTTTTTCGCGTAAGAACACCGCTTGAACGCGCTGCAGAACCTCCCGTGAACGAACCCCCCGCATTTATTACCTGTCCGTCAAGAGTAACTATTTTAAATTTGTAACCGTATTTTTTTGCAATAACTGTTGCCGTGTCAATATCCTCCGCGATTACTATACGTCCCAAAAGCGAAGTAAATATCCCCTCGAATTTTGCATCAAAACCGACAATATCCACCGCCAGTGAAACAAATCCCGGACATTCTTCCGTGCCGCGTTCCGCAAGGCGGTTACCCTTTACGGAAGTTGTGGGAAGGAACGTTGCGCGTCCCGCTTTTGTTTCCTGCAAAAGCTTTATCCCGCGTTTTGCAGTCTCCTCATTTTCAACGACGATATTCTGCAAAGCCGCTCCCAGCGCTGTTTCCACCGCAAGGCTGTATTTGCTTTCCACATTTATCAGCTGTGCCACCGAACCGTAAACGCCCCGCAGCTGCCCCGATTTTGAAGCTTTAAGTATCTGCTTTACCGAATTTGCAAAGCCTTCCATGCTGTTTTCCAGATCGGTAAGCAATCGGATCTTCTGCTCTTTTTCGCGTATGGAAAATCCCAGATCTTCAAATTCTTTTTTAGCCAACGAAAGTTTTTCTGCTCTGCCGGAATAAAGTTTTGTAAGACCGTTTATGCGGTTCTCGCTCTCGCCTGTTTTTTCGTCAAGGAGCCGCAGACCGTCCTCCGAATCATGTTTTTCTTTTTCAAGTTCCTCCGCATATTCTCTCAGCTGTTCTTCCTGCTCACGGCTTTTGCGAAGCTGTTCGTCAATGTCCGATCTGATCGTGTCTGCGGAGGAGATCGTAATATTCAGTTCCGACTGTTTTATATAAAGTTTTCCGAGATCTCCGCTGACATTTGAATAATGGCTGTCAAAACTGTCCTGTTCAGAAATAAGTCCGTTAAGTTCTTCCGTTGCGGCTGAAAATTTCTTTTCGGTATCTTCGATATCTTTTTCCGCTTGTTTGATAAGTTCTAATTTTTCGTCAATTATACGGCGGTTCTCATCGCCGGAATTTTCCGCGGCTTTTTGTTGTTTTTCAATATCCGCAATTGTTTCATTACAGTGGGAAATATCATTTTCATACACCGCGATATTTGAGTGCAGACCTGTATTTGCCTTTTCTGTCTCAAGGATCTCCGCACGCATTTTTTCTATTTTTAACGCGGAATCTTCCATTTTTCTCTGTATTTCTTCCGCCTCATTTTCAATTCGGGAAATATCCGCGTCAACTGCGTCATATTCATTTTTATTTATAAGTATTTTATCCGAAAGTTCCGATAATTTTATTTTCAGATCATCTATTTGTTTTACCCAAACGGAAATTTCCAGTTCCTTTTTCTGCTCGGAAAGTTCAAGGAATTTCGCCGCTTTTTCCGACTGTATGCGGAGCGGTTCAACGCGGCTCTCCAGTTCTCCCATTATATCGGTAAGTCTGAAAATATTTTCCTGCGCCGCCGCGAGCCGTCTTTCCGCTTCAGCTTTTTTATAGCGGAATTTTGAAATCCCCGCCGCTTCTTCAAAAATTTCGCGGCGCTCATTTGACTTTGCCGAAACTATTTCCGCAACTCGTCCCTGACCGATAATTGAATATCCGTCACGTCCGAGACCCGTATCCATAAACAGTTCGTAAACGTCTTTCAAGCGCACCTGTGAACCGTTTATAAGATATTCGCTCTCGCCGCTCCTGTAAAGCTTTCTCGTTACGGAAACTCTGTCCGAAGGTATTTCAAGGATCCCGCGGTTATTTACGATATTAAGCGTTACCGCCGCAAAACCCACAGCTTTTCTCTGAGTAGTTCCCGAGAAAATAACGTCCTCCATTTTTGAACCGCGGAGATTTTTTGTGGATTGTTCGCCAAGCACCCAGCGAACTGCGTCGCCTATGTTGGATTTTCCGCTGCCGTTAGGTCCCACAACTGCCGTCAAGCCTTTGTGAAATTCTAATTTTATTTTATCGGGGAAGGATTTGAACCCCTGCATTTCAAGTGATTCCAGATACATTTCATTCGTCCTTTTTAATAATTATATTTCTTCCGGTAATTTTTTTATCCGGCATTATTTTTATATAAATTCCCTTTTCGGCAAAATATTTTTTATTGCATTTTTTATGCCCCGCAGCTTTTGAAACGGCGTCAGGCGCAGTAAAAACAGTAAATTTCCCGCTTTTGTGAATTTCCGCATCGATCTTTTTACGGAAAATTATCCCCTCGCAAATTTCTCTGAACGCCTGATGATAATATCCTCCCAGCATATCGGATTCTACCGTTTCCGAAGCATGGAGCCCGAGTTTTATAACGCGGATATTGTTTTTCTCGAAAAGTTCCAGAAGTTCCGCGCAGAGTTCCGCACATTCCTCAAAAGGATACGGAACATATTCTCCCTTTTGGAAAAGTTCTCCGAGCCTTGTATTTTTAAGTATGACCGTAGGATATATCCTTACCGTATCGGGGCGAAGCCCGATAATTTCAAAAGCTGTCTGCCTGTCCTTTTCGGCTGTGGAACGGTAAAGCCCCGTCATCATCTGAAGTCCGAGTTCAAAACCGTTTTTGTGGATAAGCTCCGAAGCGTTCCTGACGTCCTGTGCGGAATGTCCTCTTTCGTTTGCGGAAAGGACTTCATCGTCCATAGACTGAGCGCCCAGTTCGATCGCTGTAACATTATACTTTTTAAGGATATCGAGGATCTCATCATCTATCTTATCGGGGCGGGTGGAAATTCTTATCCCGCTTGCTTTTCCGCATTTTATATAAGGCTGCGCGGCTTCAAGAAGTGAGATCATGTACTCCCTTTCTATCGCCGTAAAACTTCCGCCGAAAAATGCTATCTCCGTATTTCCGTCGGGAATATTTTCAAAAGCATTTTTCAATATCCCGCTCACCTGTTCCGCTGTCGGTGCGGAGACCGTATGACTTATTGCACGCTGATTGCAGAACGCGCAAGTGTTCGGGCAGCCCATATGCGGTATAAAAATCGAGATGTTGTTATGTTTTTCAGTCATCTTTATAACCCATCAGCCGAAGCGCTTCTCTTGCGGCAGCCTGTTCAGCCTGCTTTTTGCTGTGTCCCTCGCCGGTGCCGATAACGTTGCTGTTCAGTTCAACATTTACGACAAATTTTCTGTCATGATCGGGACCTGTCTGTTCCGCAAGAACATATTCAACGCGTTCTTCGGGATTTTTCTGTATGACTTCCTGCAAAGCAGTTTTGTAGTCGTGAAGCGATTTTGAACTGTCCGCCGCAAGATCTTTCGGGATAAACGAAAGAACATATTTCTCCGCGGCTTTCATTCCTCCGTCAAGAAAAACCGCTGCGATCACCGCTTCAAACGCGTCCGAAACAATTGACGGACGTTCTCTGCCGCCGCTGTTTTCCTCACCTTTTCCAAGCAGGATATACTTTCCCAGATCTATCTTTTTTGAAAATTCAAACAACGCTTTTTCGCATACGAGCGACGCGCGGATCTTTGTAAGTTCCCCCTCGGGAAGATGTTTGAAATGTCTGAAAAGGTGTTCCGAAACAACTATTGAAAGCACGCTGTCGCCTAAGAATTCGAGACGTTCGTTTGAATTCAGCCCGCGTTTTGCCTCGTTTGAATAGGAAGAATGTGAGAGCGCTTCATGCAGAAGTTCCTTATTTTTAAAAGTATATCCTATCTTTTTTTCAAATTCCGTGAGATCCATTTTGTATTTAACACTCCTTTCCGAAAACGGAAATTTTATGTTTATTTCTTTTCGATATTTGCAAGAGAAGAAGTTATCTCCTCGATAATTTTTCCGTCAACGCAGTTTTTAGCCTGACGTATAGCGTTGAAAAACGCCTTTCCGTCCGATGAACCGTGTGCCTTTATGACGGGTTTGGAAATTCCCAGCATAACTGCTCCGCCGACTTCCTTGTAGTCCATTTTTTTGCGGAATTCTTTTATTTTCGGCATTATCATCAGTGCCGCAAGTTTTCCGCCGAGATTTGATGTGAGCATATCCTTTAAAGTGTGGCTGAAATACGAACCCATTCCCTCATAAAGTTTGAGAAGAACATTTCCCGTAAATCCGTCTGTTACCACCACTTCACACTCTCCGAAAGGAACTTCTCTTGCTTCGAGATTTCCGTAAAAATCCACAGGCGCATTTTGGAATTGCTTATATGTTTCGATTTCAAGTTCGCGTCCTTTTGTATCTTCCGAACCCACGTTAACAAGACCCACTTTCGGCTTGGAGATCCCCATTACTTTATTCATGTAGCAGCTTCCCATAACGCCGAACTGAACCAGCATTTCGGGGCGGCAGTCCACGTTTGCACCGCCGTCAACAAGTATCATATGACCCTTTGCCGTTGGCATTATCGGCGCAAGAGCAGCACGTTTTACGCCTTTTATGCGCTTTGCAAGGAAAGTTGCGCCGACAACGAGCGCGCCCGTACTTCCCGCAGAAACGAAAGCGTCGCCTTTGCCCTCGTTGAGAGCTTTTAGTCCCACCGCCATGGAGCAATCCGATTTTTCCTTAATTACCATAGTAGGTTCTTCGTGAATGTCAATAACCGACTCGGTATGTATTATTGATATTTTATCGAGAGATATTCCGTTTTTTTCGGCTGTTTCTCTGATAATTTTTTCATTTCCCGTAAGTATCATTTCCACGTCAAGTTTTGAAACGGCTTCCGCCGCGCCTTTGATAACTTCCAGCGGAGCGTTGTCCCCGCCGAATGCGTCAACGATTATTTTCATAAAAATTACTTCCTTTCCATGTAATTTTCAAACGCTTCAAGCGCCCTGTCCGCAATTTTTTGATAACGTTCCTGCTTGTCCTTTATCCGTTCGTTAATGTCGGGAAGTATTCCCATATTTGCTCCCATTGGCTGGAGATCGGTCATATTTTCGTCCGAAATATAACGTAACAGCGCGCCGATCATCGTTTCTTCCGGAAGGATCATTTTTTCTTTTCCCTGTAAAAAGCGTGCCATATTCAGTCCTGCCATGATCCCGCCCGCAGCGGATTCCATATAACCTTCCGTGCCTGTTATCTGACCCGCAAAGAAAAGATTTTCCCTGTTCCTGAAAGAAAGATCCGCGTTCAGCAGTTTGGGGGAATTTATAAAAGAATTCCTGTGCATAACGCCGTAACGCACAAATTCCGCGTTTCTGAGCCCGGGTATCATGGAAAAAACCCTTTTCTGCTCTCCGAATTTTAAATTTGTCTGGAAGCCTACGATATTGTAAAGCGTTCCCCCGCTGTTTTCTTTCCGTAACTGAACTACCGCATACGGACGTTTTCCCGTTGCGGGATCGTTCAATCCCACAGGTCTCATCGCACCGTAGCGCATAGTCTCCTCGCCCCTCTTTGCAAGGACTTCTATCGGCATACAACCTTCGTAAACGGTGAAATCATCTTTCCCTTTCGGTTTGTCGATATCATGCACAGGCGCGCTTTCAGCGTTTTTCAGTTCGTTCCAAAAAGAAATATATTCTTCTTTCGTGAACGGGCAATTTATATAATCATCATCGCCCCTGCCGTATCTTGCGGCAAAGAAAATTTTATCTTTTTCAAGCGACTCATAAGTAACTATCGGCGCGGCAGCGTCGTAAAAGCTTAAATATCCTCCGCAGATCCTGCCGATATCCTCCGCAAGTTTCCCCGAAGTCAGCGGTCCCGTTGCAATTATAACGTTTCCGTCGGGGATCTCCGTTACTTCATCACAGTGAACGTTTATATTCCCGCAGGAAAGGATCTTTTCCGTCACCATATCGGAAAATTTCTCTCTGTCCACCGCAAGCGCACCGCCTGCGGGAACTTTTGTCTTTTCCGCACATTCCACCGTCAGCGAACCCAACCGCCGCATTTCTTCTTTAAGAAGTCCCGCTGCGGAGTTCACCCTTGCCGCTTTCAGCGAGTTGGAACAGACCAGTTCCGCAAAACCTTTGTACTTGTGCGCGGCAGTGAACTTTTTCGGCTTCATTTCAAACAATTCCACCGCGATCCCCGCCTTTGAAAGCTGCCAAGCCGCTTCACAGCCTGCCAGTCCCGCACCTATCACGGAAACTTTCTTATCCATTACTTCTCCTTTTTGATGGCAATTTCATAGCCGCAGCCTTCTTTCAGGCAGAACATTTTTCCGCCTTTTTTGAAAAGTGTCGTACCGTCATTACACTTGGGACATTTATCCGAAACCGGAGTATCCCACGTCATGAAATCGCAGTTGGGATTGTCCTCACAGCCGAAATACTTTTTGCCCTTTTTGGATTTTTTCTGCAAAACTTTTTTGTGGCATTTCGGGCAGACTCCGCCTGTGTCCTTTACGATCCGCTTTGTATTCGTACATTCGGGGAAACCGCTGCAAGCGAGGAATTTTCCGAAACGTCCTATTTTGATCACCATAGGTTTACCGCATACTTCGCATACCTCGTTCGTTTCCTCATCGGGAACTTTTACACGCTTTCCGTCCATAGCCGTTTCGGCTTTTGAAAGCGTTTCGGAAAAATCTCCGTAGAAATCTTTCAGAGTTTCCACCCAGTCCTTGTCCCCGACTTCGATACGGTCAAGGCTGCTTTCCATAGCCGCGGTAAATTTATAGTCAACGATATGCTCGAAATGCTGTTTCATCAGATCTGTTGTAACTTCCCCAAGACCTGTAGGGCGGAGCTGTTTTCCGTCACGTTCAACATAGAAACGGTTCACTATTGTGGAGATCGTCGGCGCATATGTTGACGGACGTCCTATGCCGTTTTCTTCAAGAGCCTTTATGAGCGTTGCTTCGGTATAACGCGCGGGCGGCTGTGTAAAATGCTGTTTTCCCTCAATATTTTTCAGTTTGAGGATATCGCCCGTTTCAATGATCGGAAGAACTTTATCCTCTTCCTCGTTTTTAGACTCCTCATAAAGAACGGTGAAACCGTCAAATTTCACGGAAAATCCCGTTGTCCTGAACGTGCAGCCGTTTGCGTCTATATCGACCGAGACCGTATCAAGTACGGCATTTGACATCTGACTTGCTATAAATCTTTCCCATATCAGCTTATAAAGTTTATACTGTTCCACTGTAAGGCTTGCCTTTACGCGGTCGGGGGTAAGTTCGGGCATAGAAGGTCTTATAGCTTCGTGAGCGTCCTGTGCGTTGGACTTGGACTTATAAATTTTAGGCGATGAGGGGATATAATTTTTTCCGTAAACATCTTCGATATATTTGTATGCAGCGGCGCGGGCTTCATCGGAGATACGCAGCGAGTCTGTTCTCATATAAGTGATAAGACCGACTGCTCCCATGCCGTCGATATCAACGCCCTCATAAAGTATCTGCGCAGTTTTCATGGTTTTAGCAGCTGCAAATCCGAGCTTTTTTGAAGCTTCCTGCTGCATTGTGGAAGTTGTGAACGGCGGTGCGGGAGATTTTCTGCGTACAGACTTTTTAACGTCCGTTACCTTATATTCCGCGCCTTCAAGGCGTTCAAGGACTTTATCCGTTTCAGCCTGAGAATGGAGTTCGGTCTTTTCGCCGTTCATTCCCACAAATGAAGCTTCAAACTGTTTCTTTGAGGAAGGAGCGGTCATTTTAGCTTCAATTGACCAGTATTCCTCGGGCTTGAAAGCATTTATCTGTTTTTCTCGGTCAACGATCATCTTCACCGCCACCGACTGTACCCTTCCTGCCGACAAATTCCTTCTTACTTTTTTCCAAAGGAACGGAGAAAGCTTATATCCCACGATCCTATCAAGTATACGTCTTGTCTGCTGAGCATTGACAAGATCTATATCTATCGAGCGCGGGTGCGCCATTCCGTTCTGAACGCCTGTTTTGGTTATCTCGTTGAAAGTAACTCTGTTATTTTCATCAAGAGGAAGATCAAGGATATGCGCCAAGTGCCATGAGATAGCTTCTCCCTCGCGGTCGGGGTCGGTAGCGAGATAAACGAAATCCGACTTTTTCGCTTCTTTTTTTAAGCTTGCGATAAGTTCCTCCTTGCCTTTTATATCCGTATAGACCGGTTCAAATCCATGTTCAACGTCAACTCCGAGTTTTGATTTCGGAAGATCGCGCACATGACCCATAGAAGCCACGACTTCATAACCGTTCCCGAGATATTTTTTTATTGTTTTCGCCTTTGCGGGCGATTCGACTATTACCAGTTTTGACATTTATTTTCAACCCTTTCAGGATCTGCCCGATCCGTTTTTGAAAAGTTTTTTGTTCTTTTATAACAATTTATCCGCCGTAAGATCAGTTTGCTCCATAACTTTGTCCTGCCGCCGAAGATACCGCTCCTTCGATCTCCAGTTCTGTCAGCAGCGAGAGCATTTCGGAAATATCCATATCAAAATTTGAAGCGATCTCATCTATCTGAACGGCTTTCCCTTTTTCTTTGAGGAAATTGTATATTTCCAGTTCATCGCCGTCAAGTCCCGAAGGATCATAAGCTGCTTTTTCCGGGATCTTTATCATTTCGGAAGATATCTTTTTTACCTTGACGCTTTTTTTCCCGCTTGCCGCGGCTGTTTCGGCAATATCTATATCTATATCTGTCTCATTTCCCGGAACTGTCTTGTGCATTGCCGCGGTATTTGCTATTTTATGCCCATAATTTTCGTAATATTCATATAGAATGTCGTTTACACCGCAAAGACAGGTCGCGCCGTCTCTTATCAGATTTACGTTCCCGCCGTATCTTACATCGAAAAGGTTATGCGGCGCGACTGCAAAGACGTCCCGTCCCTGACTCATCGCAAGGCTTGCCGAATTGAGCGCGCCGCTTTTTATCCCCGCTTCAACAACTATCGTACCCAGCGAAAGTCCCGTCAGGATCCTGTTCCTTGCGGGAAAAGTCCGCACCGAACCCGACGCCGTAGGAAAATATTCCGACACGAACAGACCGTTTTCTTCGATCTCCTTTCTGTACGGAGCATTTTCTCTCGGATAGTTGTTATCAATGCCGCTGCCGAGGACAGCGATGGTTTTTCCGCCGTTTCTTACAGCTGAAAGATTTGCGGTTATATCTATCCCCACCGCAAAACCGCTTACAATGGTTATGCCGTTTTCCGAAAGCGATCTTACCAGCGCTTCCGTAACTTTAACGCTGTAATTTGAAGGTTCTCTCGTTCCCACCACCGAAAGTGAAAAATCATTTTTCAAGCAGCCGATATCTCCCTTGCAAAACAGCGCCGCGGGAGGATCGAATATCGACTTCAGTCTTTCGGGATATTTTTCATCGTCAAATGTAAGTATGTAAATGTCATGTTTAACGCAGTATGAAATAAGTTCCGTCACCTGTTTTTCCGTTACCCGAGCGGCTGAACTGTTTTCTGCCGCCGTAAGCAGTTTTCTTCTTTTTTCCGGATCGAGCATGGCATTATACGCTTCGGTAATATCCGGGAAATTATTCATAAATTCCCATATCCGCTTATTAGCGCAGCCGAAACAATTTACCAGCCAAAGCCATTCAAAAACATTCTGTCCGTCCAATTCCAGCACTCCTCCGAATAAAGATCATATATCTTAAAGCCGATAACACAAATTTGGAGCAAGAATTATCCCGCGTTACCGTGCCGATCTTTCTTTTTTGTAAATTCCCACATGATTATTCCCGCAGCCATTGCCGCGTTAAGAGAATTTATATTGCCTTTCATTTTAATGGTCATTTTCACGTCGCACATATCTGCGATCTCTTTCGGCAGACCGTTTCCCTCGTTGCCGATAAGCACCGCCGCTCCCTCTGAAAAGTCAATATCCGTCAATGAAACGGCGCCGCTGTCTATGACTGCCGCAAAAGTTGCGATGTTATTTTTTCCGAATACGGGGAAAATTTCATCGAAGGGTATTTCCGAAACATTTACTCTGAAAATGCTTCCCATAGTTGAGCGTACGACTTTTGGATTATAAAGATCGCAGCAATCCGACAAAAAAAGCCCGTCCGCTCCCACCGCGTCGGCAGTGCGTATGATAGTTCCCAGATTTCCGGGGTCGCGGACCTGATGCAGCAGAACATATTTACCGCCGCTTTTTATTATTTCCGAAGGGGGAACTGCGTTCGGGATCCTGCATACTGCAAAAACTCCCTGTGTATTTCCCGTATCGGAGAGTTTGTTCCCCAGTTCATCGGGGATAATATATTTTTCCGCGTCGGGCAGATCGGTATTTGAATAGAAACTTTCCGCGCAGCTTTCCGCAGCAAAGATCTTGCAGATCTCCGCATTTTCCTTTACCGCGTCATCGATGATCCGTAAGCCTTCCAATACGAACATACCGTTTTCTCTGCGGAATTTTTTATTTTCCGAAAGTTTTCTGTAAAATTTCACATTCGGGTTATCCTTTGAAGTAATGAACTGCATAATTTTTTCTCCATCAAGGGTACAGATCCCGCCTAATTTGCGGCTTTGGAATATTCTTTTAAAAACTGCAAAAGTCAGAAGCAAAAATTTTCACTTCTGACCTTAAAGCAATTTCAATTAAAGAGCAGCTTTAGCTTTTTCTGTAAGAGCCGTAAAGCCTGCGGCGTCGTTTATCGCGATCTCTGAAAGCATTTTTCTGTTGAGTGTAACGCCTGCTTTTTTAAGACCGTTCATAAATGTGGAATAATTCATGCCGTTCATTTTACAAGCGGCAGAAATTCTTGTTATCCACAGTTTTCTGAAATCACGTTTTTTAAGGCGTCTGCCGATATAAGCGTAATTTCCTGATTTCATAACGGCTTCTTTAGCCATTTTGAAGTGCTTGCTTTTTGAGCCCCAGTAGCCCTTAGCGAGCTTTAAAGTTTTATTTCTTCTCTTTCGAGTAGCCATTGCTCCCTTAACACGAGCCATGATATTTTACCTCCGTTTTATAAATTTTGTTGCCGTTCTGCCTGCCTTATTATTTATAAGGAATGAGTTGTTTTACCGTAGCGGTATTTGCGGAGCCTGTATAGCCTGCCGCTCTGTTGATCCTCTTGCGCTTTGTAGCTTTCTGAGTCAATCTGTGGCGTCTGTTTGTTTTCTGGTATTTTACCATACCGCCCTTAGTGAGCTTGAAGCGTTTTTTTGCGCCGGAATGAGTTTTCTGCTTTGGCATAATATATCCTCCTTTGATCTGGACAGATCTGTCTCTTGAAATTTATTTTGAAGCCTTGGGCGAAACGAACATAACAAGAGCGCGCCCTTCCATTTTGGATGGCTTTTCAACCGTACCTGCTTCCGCGCAAGCCTCTTTGAACTTTTCGAGGAGTTCTTCACCGAGGTGCGGGTGAGCGATAGCGCGTTTTCTGAAACGCACGGAAACTTTTATTTTGTCGCCTGATTTCAGGAATTTTATTGCCTGATTTACTTTTGTATTGAAATCGTTCGTGTCGATGGTAGAGAACATTCTGATCTCTTTTATTTCGACGACTTTCTGATTTTTGCGGGCTTCTTTTTCGCGTTTGCTTTGTTCAAAGACATACTTTCCGTAGTCCATTATCTTACAAACGGGCGGTTCTGCCTGCGGAGCGATCTTAACGAGGTCGAAGTCTTTTTCTTCAGCCAGTTTAAGGGCTTCTTTAGCGGACATAACGCCGAGCTGGGAGCCGTCATTATCTATAACGCGGATCTCCTTGTCGCGGATCTCTTCATTGATCTGAACATCTTTACTGCCACTGCTGCTTATGGTAAGCACCCCCAAATAGAATTAAAAAATGAGCGGAACGAGATCATTCCGCTCACATCAAAAACACGGGAAACGCCATTAGGGGCGCACCGTAAAGATCCTGATATTGACCGCTGCTCGCTTTGCGGCAGGGTGAGAACGGAAAGTTCTGCTTTATTAAGGCGTTCAAAATCGCCAACGTATTATATTATACACCGCATTTCCCCGCTTGTCAAGGGTTTTTTCAAATTTTTTTCAAAAATTTTTGTAATGATGTTCCCGAGCGGCATATTTTCTTATTCTTCCGTCTTATCCTCATCGGGCGAAGCGGAAGAATTGGCTCTCAGCTTGTTCTGGTATGCTTCGTTGTCGAACCATTCGTCCAGCACTGCTGCGGATATCGAATAGCCCGTCGGAGTGACAACATATTCGGTTATTTCCCCTGTTTTGATGAGTTCAACTATCTGCTCCGAAGGAAGATTGAGGTATTCTCCCGCTTCCGCTTCGGTAAGATATTTATTCTCGGTTATGCCCATATCCGACGGAACGCTTATCGTGTTCGTTGCGGCAAGCTGCTTTTCTTCAAGTGTTTTGTTCAGCTTTCTGACGCCGCCGCCGATATTTATTCCCGCGATAAGTATACATATCCCCAGAAAAACCGCGCCTATAAGTGTTGTGTTTATCCCTCCCGAACGCTTTGTCTGACGCTGACCCGACTGATTTGCCATAACTGTTCCTCCTCGAACTTAAATTTTATTTATGCAGCCCGTCAAGGGGCGCTTTTACAGCTTGTCCCAAGCTGAATGAATACAGATAAGCTTCTTTTACGCGTTTCCCGAATATTTTCCCCAGTGCTGCGCCGTAGAGCTTAATTTGCAGGTCGTATCTTGCGATGAGGACTGCGGGGCTTTTTACCCTGTCGGTCTTATAGTCTACGAGAACTATCTCCCCGTCCTCCTCGAACATACAATCCGCTATACCCTGCAGCATACTATCATTATTATACTCCATAAGACGTTCATCGTCAAGACCGGTGTCGGATCTTTTGACTAAAAATTTCTGTTCGCGTCTTATATTGTCGGAACGTTTCATTCGGGCATAAAGTTCCGAGCCGAAAAATACTTTCAGCTGCCCTATATCCAAGCTGTCTTTTTCTTCGGGGGAAATTATCCCGTTTTCCGAAAGTCTTTCTGCTTCTGCGGCGATATCCTTTTCCGCCTTGTGATAGTCCGCATACTGCATGAACGTGTGCATTGCCGTGCCTTTTTCCGCAGCGGTAAGGCTGCCGCGCTCCGCCGCAAGATCCGGTCTGCGGAGATAAAGTTTATCGCCCGTTTCGCTCTTGGCAATTTCTGTAACGGTTATCTTTGCCGACTGCTGCGTTCTTTCATCTGGATATGTAAAAGCAAACTCCCGCTCAAGCATATGTATCTTGTTCACGTCGGGAAGAGCGGTCTTTTTTTCTTCTCTGACCTGCTCGGCAGCTTTCTTTTCCGATATGCAGACTTTTACATTTGCGCCGCTTTCTTTTATCGGGAAAATTTCTCCGTTCCTGAACCATTCTCCGTCTTTATGGAACATCATCGCCGCAGCTATCCAGTCCAGCATCGACACTGCTTCCGCAGCGGTGATACCGCCCGCTTTTCCGTTTGAAGCCGCTTTCATGCGCACCGTATCGAGTCTGCTCCTTACCTTTTTGTTGTCGGGAACTGTGATGAAGATCTGTTCCTTTGCCCTTGTCAGCGCAACATACAGCAGCCGCATCTCCTCGCTTACCGAATCCGCTCTGTTGCGTTCTCTTATGGCAGTTCTTGAAAGGGAATCGTAAAGTCTGAGTTTTTCTCTTTCCTGTATCTTAAAGCCTATGCCGAGTTCCGAATGTATCTGTATGCGTTTTTTCAGATCGTCCGTGTTGAACTTTGAAGATGTTCCGCATAAGAACACGAACGGATATTCCAGACCTTTTGAACGGTGAATGGTCTTTACCGACACCGCATTTTCATTTGACGAAATGACCGAAGCCCGCCGCATATCCCCGCCTTTGCGGATAAGATCGTCGGTATATCTTACAAATCCCGATATCCCTCCGCCGGAATTTTTCTCATAGCTTTCCGCAACATCGAGCAGAAGTCTGAGGTTAGCTCTTTTCATGTTCCCGTCTTTATATACCTGTACCGCCGAAAGAAGATCCGTGCTGTCATAAATGGTCTTTATGAGTTTTTCGGGTTTCTGTGAAGCGGCACAATAGCGCAGATCGGAAAATTTCTCCATAAATCTTTTAAGTTTCCCGAACACTGGCATTTCCGCGGAAATATCCGTTTCTCCCGAAAGTATCCTTTTTATTGCCGAGAAATATTTTTCATCTTTTTCTCTTACGGCAGCTATCTCCGCCATGTCGTCCGCCGTAAGCATGAACATCGGTGACATCAGCACCGCCGCAAGGTGGATATTCTGCATCGGATCGTCTATTACCGCCAGCATACTCAGCAGCACCGATATTTCCCGCGAACGAAGATAACCTTTCGGTTCTTCCGCATGAGCCTTTATCCCCAGTGCAGAAAGTGCATTGACATATGTTTCCGCGCCTTTTCCGCTTCGGAGAAGTATGCAGAAATCCCTCGGCTCGCAAGGGCGATCCGATCCGTTTTCGCGTATCGTCTTTTTCCCGAGCATGGAATATATTTTCAAAGCGGCAGCTTCCGCTTCACAGTCCGCGAAAAGATTTTCCTCTGCGGAACTTTCATCATCGCCGCGGTCTTCCTGTCCGCTGCCGTTGGGATCGTTCTCATCGGGAACTATTATTATCTCCGTATCTCTGTCGCCTTCGGGATACTCGCTTTTTCCCGGAACGAGCGCTTCGTTTTTGTTATAATCAACATCGCCCGTTTCTTTGCTCATAACGCTGCCGAAGATGTAATTCACGAGATCAATGACTTCCCTGCTGCTGCGGAAATTTTTATTGAGGGTCATTTTTGCATTTGTGCCGGTGAAATCTTTTCCCGTATATTCTTCCGCTTTATCCAGCGCGTCGCTGAAAAGCTGCGGGTCGGCAAGTCTGAACCTGTATATAGATTGTTTCATGTCGCCTACCGTAAAAAGATCCGTTCCGCCGCGTTCCGCCGTTCCGCCTTTTGAAAGCATCTTGAAAATAAGATCCTGATTTTTGTTTGCGTCTTGGAACTCGTCCACCATTATCACCGAATAATATTCCGAAAGTTCCTTTGCAAGATCCGTTTTAACGATATTCCCTTTTTCGTCTTTTTCCGCCAGCAGCTTTATGGCGAGCTGTTCCGCATCGGAAAAGGAAAGCGCGTTCTTTTCGGTCTTTATTGCGGAAAATTCCTCATCAAAACATTGTATCAGCGAATAAAGCGCATTGAGCATCTCCGCATGGACAGCGTGATCGGCTGATGTTTCCGCACGCCCGAAATTTTTTGCCGCGATCTCCGTAAAAGACTTCTTATATTTATCCCGGAGCTTTTTTATTTTTTCAAGCACCGCCTTCTGTTCATCGGAAGCTTTTCTTATACTGTCAAATCGTTCAAAATTCGGCGAAAAAGTTATTTTCTCGTCCCAATCCTTTGACTCATCGTCAAGCTTTGCAATAGCTTCGGAAAACATTTTCCCGTCACTTGCAAGGGCTTCGGAACTTCTTTCGGCAATATCCGTAAACAGCGTCTGTAAATATTCCGCCTGCGCCGAAAAACTTTTCATTTTCTTTTTAAGATATTTTATGTATTCTTTTGCGAAAACATCGGTCTCAGGCAAAAATCCCGCCGAATAATATCCCGCCCATTCTTTCAGTTTATCGCTGCCGAAAGGTATTGACGAAAGGAAATTGTAAATGTTCAGCACCGTATTTTCAAGTTCGTCGTCGCCTCTTGAGTTCCCGCTGAAAAAATTGCAGAGTTTTTCCATCACGGCAGCTTTTTCATTGTCGGAGTAAAATTTTTCAAAAGCATTTCCCGCCGCTTTTCTCATCAGCATAGCTTCTTCCGCGTCGTCCAATATCCTGAACCCCGGGGAAATATCAAGCGAACGGATATTTTCCCTTATCATATCAAAGCAGAACGAGTGTATAGTTGATATCTTTGCCGTCTGTAAAAGCGCCTGCTGTCTGCAGAGCCACGCGTTTCCCGGCTCTTCGGAAATTTTATTTGAAAGCGCTTCCGAAAGTCTTTTTTTCATTTGCGCCGCAGCGTCGTTCGTGAACGTCATTACCGCCAGTCTGTCTGCGGAAACTTTATTTTCGCAGTCCGAAAGTATCCCTATCAGTCTGTCTACCAGTACCGTAGTTTTTCCGCTCCCTGCCGCAGCGGAGACGATGATCCCCGTATCCCTTGCATTTATCGCGTTGAGCTGTTCATCGGTCCGATCCATTTTCATCATCTCCGTTCTTTATTTTTTCGATAAGTTCCTCCGCATTTTCCGGCGGAACGCGTATTTTTTTCGGCGGATATTCTCCGCATATCGAATAATAATCGCAATGGTCACAGATAAGATAGTTTTTATTCAGCACCAACGGAGACGCGTCTATTTTCCCCGAATAAAGTTCTTCCGCAGTTTCTTTTAACAGCCTGTAAGAATATTTTCTGAGGTTTTCAAACTGTTTTTCCGTAACGAGTTTGGAAAATCTGTCATAGCCGTTATTTGTTTTCCTTACGGGTATGAATTTTCCTCCGCATTCTTTTTCCATTGCCTTCACAACGCTGTCATCGTCCAGCACGAAACCCATCATTTTGTATGTTTTATCCACTGCTTCTTCCGATGAAATGCTGTTCCTGTCAAGAGTCGGAACAGCGTCTTTTGCGGGCATATAAAGCACTCCCGCCGGGATATCTCCGCTGTAACTGCCCTTGCGGCTGCTGTCCGTAAGCGCAAAGATATACAGCAGCATCTGCATATTTGCCCCGTAAAGCAGATCCGTGAACCTGAACTCCTTCATTCCCGATTTATAATCTATCACGCGGATATATTTTTTTCCGCCCTTTTGGAAAACGTCAACTCTGTCTATACAGCCGTCAAAATAAATTTTGATCCCGCTGTCCGTGACCAGTTCAAGCGGACCTTCGTCTCCGCCTCTGCCGAGCGTATACTCAAAACGTTCGGGCATGAATTCGTTCTGGGCGAATTCTTCCGCCATTCGCGAAAGTATATCCGTTATGGTGTCCGAAAGCCTTGAAAACGCGGCTTTATAGCGTTTTGTCTTTCCGTAATCGCCGCCCACCGCGTCGCTGTTGTAATAACTGTCAAGAAGTTTTTTCACATTAGCGGAGATCTCCTCTCTGCTCATTGACGAAAAAACATCTTTCCCGAACTTTTTAATAAATCCGCAAAGGCAATAATGTATCGCCGTTCCCCGTGACGGCTTGTCAAGTTCGACTTTTCTCGGAGCATATATATCCAGTCCCTTTTTACAGTAATACATGAACGGACAGCTGCTGTGATCTTCAAATCTTGAAGCGGAAAAATGCATATTTTTCCCGAAAATTTTTTCCCCCGTTCCGGGCGAAAGCCTGTGCCCCGAAGAATTTTCAACATTTTTCAGATATCTTATCCTTTCGGAATATTCGGGGATATTTCCGAGAGCCGCTAAAAGGCTTGCTGAATCCGGATCCTCCCTTCGGTAATTCTGCACATACTGATAATACGCGGCTTCGGGCGTTGTGCAGAACGAAAGCAAGCCGCATCTTTCGGGATCGTAAACTATATCCTTCCCGAACATATCTTCCGCCTGATCCGTTACCACCGACGGGTAAAGTGCATTTCCCGGGATATCCGAGCAGGCATATGTTATATACAGCCTGTCCGACGCTTCCGACAGTGCGGAATATGCCGCAAAGCGTTCTTCCGAAAGTTTATCCTGAGAATTTCCCGAAAGATCTATGCCCATATTTTCCAGCACAAGTCTGTCCCTGTCGCTGAACAGCCCGGAATTTTTTGCCGCATAAGGGATCACTCCCTCGTTTGCACCTATAACGAAAGCAGCCTTTACATTTGAAAGGCGCGCCGTATGCAGCGCGGCGAACCTTACGCAGTCAAGGGTCTGGGGCGGTGCGGAAAGCTTTGCCCTTCCCACTGCCGAGGAAAATATTCCCGAAAATCCTTCAAGTGAGATCTGTATATCTTCAAGTGCCTTGCTGAGAGTTTCCAGCAGCGTACAAAGCAGTTCCCAAAGCTGTTTCAGTTCTCTCACCGAACTAAGCGCCGCAGCGTCTTTTGTAACGCAGCCGTCATATATTGCCGAGATATTATCCGTTACTCCCGTTTTATCAAAAAAATCGAGTATCGCGAAGCAAATGCCCTTTCCGTCCGTATCTTTGCAGGCTTCTCTTAACGCAAATATCGGCTCCGTAACTTTTTTCCTGACTTCTTCCGCCGCTCCGCCGTCGTCGTTCAGGAAAGCTTCGCTCCACATTTTTCCCGTTACGCTCCATTTGTAACAGTGTTCTTCTGCTGCGGAGATCTCCTCCTGCGAAAGCCCGGGTATACCCGTTTTCATATACCGCAGCCAATCTTCCGAGGAAGCGTTTTCGTCCGAAGCAAGTTTCAGCGCTGTTTTTACAAAAACGAACAGCGATTTATGCGCCGCCGAACCGTTTTCATCTGTATAGAACGGTATATCATAACGCTCAAAAGCGCTTTCCATCACCGAGGAATATATTTCTTTCTGTCTGCAAAGTACGGCGATCTCGTTATACTTCATTCCTTCTTCCATAACAAGTCTGCGTATCTCCGAGCAAACGAAGTCGCCTTCCCCGTAAAAATCGGGAGCCCTGTATATTTTCAGCGCATCGCATTTTTCATCAAATTTTTCTCTTACGTTCCTCAGGACGTTCCCGCTGAAAAACGCGAGTTCGGGCGCATTGAACCTGTGCTGTTCGCTCATCTTGTCGATATGTACTTTTACCGCGGAATTTGCGGCGGATCTTTTAAGTCTGTTAAAAGTTTTCCTTACCGTTTCAAACACGGAATATTCTTCGCCGTCCTCCATGGTAAGGCATATCGTAAGTTCCTCGCTGTCCGCAATTATCGCATCGAGCATAGACAGTTCATCAGCGGTAAAACTCTTGAATTCGTCAATAAAAACGCTTTTCCCTTTGAAAGATCCCGAAGCCGCAGCTTTTTTCGCCGCTTCGGAAATATCGCTCTCACCGTCCTTATAGCCTTTTTCCGACAGCAAACGGCTGTATTCAAGATATATCCTTGAAATATCCGCCGTTTTTTCCATAACGCTGTTTTTCGGATCTGCGCCGCATTTTTCCGAAAGTTCTTCCGGAGAAATACCGTTCACCGTGAGTTCCTTCACAACATCGAGCGCGCTGTCAACAAAATTTATCCGCGCCGCCTGTTTATTGAAAAAGCAAAGATCCCCTCTTTCCGAAAGAGAAGATATCGCTCTGAACATCATAACACTTTTCACTATATCGTCCGCGTATCTGCCTTTTACACCGCCGCAGCGGATAAAAATTTCCTTTGAAAGTCTTGCAAAAGACAGCACGTTAACGCGGTTGAAAAGCACCGCGCCGAGACGTTCGTAAAGATCTTTATCGAATTCAAAAGAGAACTGATCGGGAATAATTACGAGAACGTCCTTATTATTTTTTACGGCAGCTTCGATCCTGTTCATCATTTCAAAAGTTTTCCCCGTACCTGCGCCGCCTGAAATTATATTCAGCAATTTATTCACTTCCCGTTCTTTGGATCTTTCCTGTTCACATCGGCGTAATGCCACAAAATATCGCGGTATTCCGCAGTTGCATAATTTATTCCCACCCTCGGCAAAGTTTCTATCTCGGGGCGGTAACCGTCATCCTCTATGCATATGCGGCTGCTGCCGAATAAAGGCTCGCCGTTGAAACTTTTATCTATGCAAAGTTTTTTCGTAAGTTTTGCGGGACCGTCATAAATTTCGCACGCTCTGAACAGCACTGCCTGCGGCTGATCTTTTTTCCCAGTAACTATATTCATCATCCAATGCATACCGTAGCAAAGGTAGATATAGAGATATCCCGCATCTCCGTACATGACTTCCGTTCGCCCTGTTCTGCCTTTGCAGGCATGGCAGGCGGTATCTTCCTCACCGCGGTAAGCTTCCGTTTCCGTTATCCGCAGAACTGTCTTTGTTCCGTCCTCGAATGTGCGGACGATAAGTTTTCCCACAAGATCGGGAGCAACGTCAAGGCAGTCGCGGGCATAGAATTTTTTTGAAAGTATCTTATTTTTCATTATTTTCAAGCACCGTTCCCAATATCAGCATTACACCAATTATAACATATCCGCCCAAAAAATTCAACCCGGATATACACAAAAAGTACATATCCGGGTCGGAATTTTACTTTACGATATCATAGATATCTTTGAAAGGTCTTACGCTTCGTTTAAGTATGCCGTTCATATATGCGATAGCCGTACCGTAATTTGTTATCGGAACGCCGCTTTCCTCGGCACAGCGGTATCTGTAGCGGACTTCGCGTTCGTTCAGCATACAAGCTCCGCAGTGGATTATCATTTTGTAACCGTCAAGATCATCGGGGAATTCCGTTCCCGAGGTAAAATCAAAAGTAACCTCTTTTCCGGAATGTTTCTTTATCCACTTGGGAAGTTTTACCGTACCGATATCCTCGCATTGTCTGTGATGTGTGCAGCCCTCGGAAATAAGTATCTTATCGCCGTCCTGCAAAGTATCAAGGCAAGTCGCGCCTTTTACGGCTGTTTCGAGGATCCCCTTATATCTTGCAAAAAGAATTGAAAATGACGTAAGCATTATATCATCGGGAACTATTGCGGAAACTTTTTCAAAAGCCTGACTGTCTGTAACGACCATTTTCGGCTTATGACCGAGTTTTTCAAGAGCTTCTGCAAGTTCCGTTTCGCGTACGACCACCGATACTCCTCCTGCTTCGAGGATATCGCGGATAGTTTGCTGCTGGGGAAGAATGAGCCGTCCTTTAGGCGCGGCGGAGTCGATCGGGACAACAAGTACGACCGTATCGAGCGGCTTGATAAGATCTGCAATTATCCGTTTCCCGTCGTCTTTTATTTCGGAAAGCTTTATAATTGCGTTTTTAAGTTCATCAATGCCGATCTTTTTAAGTGCGCTGCCGTATAAATGACCGTCCTTTTTGGAAAAGTCCGCAGGCATGATATCCGTTTTATTATGGAAAATGACAAAGGGGATATTTTTATTTTTAATGCGTTCGATAAGAGCGGTATCTTCCGTTGATTCTTCCTCGCCGTCAATTACCACAAGTGCAATATCCGTTTTATTTAGCATCTGGTAACTTTTCTTAACGCGGAGCATACCGAGTTCGCCCTCATCGTCTATACCGGGAGTATCGATCATCACCACCGGACCGAGCGGGAGCATTTCCATAGCTTTCAGAACGGGGTCGGTGGTAGTTCCGCTTACGTCGGAAACGATGGCGATATTCTGATTTGTGAGGGCATTCATAACGCTGGATTTTCCTGCATTTCTTTTTCCGAAGATGCCGATATGTATTCTGTCAGCCGATGGTGTGTCATTAAGTCCCATAAAAAGACCTCCTTTATTTTTAAGCGGGGAGCCCCCGCGGGCGTAAAGTTTGCTTTTAGCAAAAGCTTAGTAAAAATTTCTTCTTTTTTTCTTGCGAGGGGTAGACAACCATAAGGGAAGGCATAGGGTGAGTGGGGAGCGGCGGGGGTTCTCTATTTCTCTTTTCTAATCTCTTTGTTTATATAATAACCCTTTTTGCCATTTCTTGCGAGGGGCAGACAACCATAAGGGACGGGGAAACCCGAGCGTCCAACAAGGACGCTCGCCGGTTTTCCCCTTCCCTTAGGTTTTCTCCAGCTGACGCTTGCGTCAGCTTTCGTGCATCCCCACTTTCCTTCAACCCTTCCCCTTCCACGCTCGCTATCCTAAAGTTGATTTTATAGAAAAAATATCAAGGTTCTCTTGAACTTAGTTTGTGATATCAACGATAACCCTTAGAACTCTTTTCTTGGTACGAGAGTTCTACTATTAGTTTGATATTCAACAATTATAGAGTTCTACACGGGAAAGGACTCCGCAAAAAGAAAATCTATTGTTTAGAAATACTATTCTTCTTTAATTTTCATCTGATATTAGAACGCTCGTACTAAGATAAGCAAAACCAAAGAACCCGTAGCCAACGCTTTTCTTGTTCAAGAACACTATGTTATTTTTTCTATATTTTCAACTTTAGGATAGCGAGCGTGGAGAGGGATAGGGTTGGGGAGTGGGGGGCTCGGGGGGCAGAACCGCAGGGGAAGGGAGAACCCGTGCG
>CANQPX010000024.1 GCA_947625915.1 uncultured Clostridia bacterium | reverse complement strand
GACCTTTTTTAATTCCGTATCTTATGCTGTAAACAACGATAGGCAGCATTGAAAGCAGCGTTACCGATCCGCCCCAAGGCATTTCGATTATTTTTACAAGGCTCAATGCGGACGCAAGAGCGACCATTACCGCTCCTTCAACAAGTTCGCGTGTTTTGAATTTCATATTATTTTACCTCCGAAATAAAATTTGCCTGTACCGGACGGCACAGGCAAATCGTTTATTCTCAATAAGATATGAACAGAACAAAACAAATTCCCTACGCCGGCATTATCCGTATCAGGTTATAAGGGTCGGAACTCTGCTGTTCCCTCTCAGCCGGGCATACCGGCTCCCCGAGTTGTCCGGAACTTTATCCGGACTTAATGCAAAAATTATTATACCACTGTTTCTGCTGTTTGTCAATACCCATTTTCAAAAAAATTTCTTCTTTGGCTTTATGCCGTTCAAAGATATTGTTTCAGCACCTGATACAGCTTTTCCACTTGGAAAGGCTTTGCAAGATGATCGTTCATGCCTGCGTCTATAGCCGCCATTTTATCTTCTTCAAAAGCATTTGCCGTCATTGCAACAATGGGTATTTTTGAAAGAACGGGATCGCTCAGTTTTCGTATTTCGCGTGTAGCTTGATAGCCGTCCATAACGGGCATCATAATGTCCATAAGCACAAGCCCGATATCTCCGGAACTGTTTTTCACCGCATCAACGGCTTCCTGTCCGTTTGCAGCGGTCTCCACTATCAGTCCCGCTTCTTCGAGGACAGCTACAGCGATCTCACGGTTTATCTCTATATCGTCAACAAGAAGTACCTTTTTGCCCGCGAACTGTTCCGTAGATATCTCCTGTTCACGCTGATCGGTACCGCCGCCGCTTGCATTCTGAAGAACGTTATAAAGTTCTGAAAGGAAAAGCGGTTTTGCACAAAAAGCCGTTACGCCCGCTTCTCTTGCTTCTGCTTCTATGTCCGTCCAGTCATAAGCGGTAAGAATGATGATAGTTGCCGTTTCGCCGACTTCCTGACGGATCCTGCGGACGACCTCGATGCCGTTCATGTCGGGCATGAGCCAGTCGATTATATAGACTTGAAAAGGTTCATTCTGCTGCATTGCGTACTTTGCGCGGTAGACGGCTTCGCTTCCCGATGTTGTCCATTCGGGCTTCAAGCCGATGACGCGCAGCATTTTTTCCACGCTTGTGCAGCTGTCCATGTTATCATCGGCGATAAGCGCGCGGAAACCTTCAAGATCCTTGATAACTTTGATCTTATGCTCGTTCCCGCTTATCCCGAATCTTACGGAAACGGTAAATTCCGAACCTTCGCCGGGCTTGCTTTTTACTTCTATGGTACCGTTCATCATATCGACGATATTTTTTGTTATTGCCATTCCGAGACCTGTTCCCTGTATTCCGCTGACGGTGGAATTTTCCTCTCTGGTGAAGGGTTCAAAAATTTTTTGAATGAAATCCTCGCTCATGCCGATGCCTGTATCGCGGACTATGAACTTATATTCGGCATATCCTTCCGGAGCGTTGGGAATCTCGACAACGCGCAGTGCCACAGTCCCGCCGGGACGCGTGAATTTTACAGCGTTGGACATTATGTTTATCAATACCTGATTTAAGCGGAGCTTGTCGCAGATCACATCCTCATGCTCAACATCAACGGTGTCAATATAGAAATTCAGGCGTTTTGCCTTTATGTCGGATTGTAGGATATTTCTAAGGTCGTGCATGATCGTTGAAAGTGAACATTCTTTTTCTTCGATCTTGACTTTTCCGCTTTCGATACGGCTCATGTCGAGAACATCATTGATAAGCGAAAGAAGATGTTCGCTTGACACCATTATCTTGGAAAGATAGTTCTTTACGGACTCTTTATCGTCGATATGTGCTGCGGCAAGAGAAGTAAATCCGATTATGGCATTCATAGGCGTTCTTATATCGTGGGACATATTATTAAGGAACGCCGTCTTTGCATGGTTTGCCCGCTGTGAAACGGCATATGCCTGTTCCGCTTCGATCTTTGCCTGTTCAAGCTGTTTGTTGAGTTCACGGAGTTTTCTTCCCGCGATATGTTCCGCTTTAAGGAGTCCTATTGTATGCAGAGCTTTAGCCATGCAAAGCATGATGACGATCGTTGCCGCAAGGAAAAACACCGCCGTTACGACTGCTGTCCTTAGTGCGGAATTTACTACGGAGACAGTTCCCTGAGCAACTTCCTGCGCGGGGTTGATATACATTACGATCCAGTCGTTATCCTGTATTTTTCGCATTGCATAAAAACATTCGACGCCTTCTATGCGGATATGTGAAAGTATCTGACCTTCCGTTTCAAGCTTGTCAAGCTGTTCATCGAAATCGATGTTTTCGTTTTCTCCCGCCTTTTTCATAACGTTGAAAACATTATATCCCGGCACAAGATTTTTATATTTTGTTTCGTCAACGTAAAGTTTTGTTCCGTCGCTGCTGAGAATATAAGTGCTGTTATTGCCGTTATATGTGGGGCTCCTGAAAATAGGACCTATGGTCTCCATGCCGATACATATGCCGACAAAGCAGATATCCTTTTCGGTATCGGAAATTGTAACTGGTACATTCAGCTTATAAACAAAAACGATATCATTTTCGACATTCATCGTATTGTATTTGATAAAACTCACGCGTTCGGTGCAGTTCACCAAAGGTCCGGTATCGCTTATTATGCCGTTGTCTCCGTCGGGAGAATACATTCTTCCTTCCTCATCGATCGCGATCGGAACTGCTCCGTCCTCGCGGTAATGTCCGAGTTCATATTCCTTTTCGAGATATGCCGACAATTCCGTTAATGTATGCGGCTTTGCATCGTCAAGGCGTCTTTGCGTCTCTAAAGCTTCGCTCCAGTATTGAGAGATCTTCCATTCCGTACTGTTGAAAAGCTGAACGGTGACTTCGGAAAGCTGATTTACTCTTTCATTATACACCGTGTTGTTAAGGTATGAACTCAATTGTTTTATTATGAAGAAGCCGGCGATCGCCGCGGTAACAGCTACAGCGGCGGCGATCGAGAATATTTTTCGGTATTTCCGATCTATATGTATTTTCTTCATATTAATCATTCCACTTCAATAATTCTTCTGACATTGCAGGATATCCGCTGTTGGTGAAGAAATCCTTGAAAGCCTGCAATCCCTGTATGCCGCTGTCACGGATATTTCCCGCTGCGCTCAGTTCTTCGTCCGCGCCGCAGACAACGGCGGTGTATTCCGTATCGTCAGACAATTCCTTTCCGCCTTTTACAAAAAGTTCATAGGGGAAATTTGCCGACTTTCCGTCTTTTTCTATGGTATAGCCTTTTTGCGCATATTCCTTTAACTGACTGCCTTTGAGCGTTACGGTCTTTATATTGTCGTTCCAACCCGTTGGTATAACGGAAACGATCCTTTCGTCCGTAAGGGGAAGGGGCATGATATATCCGCTTATGCCCGCGCCGTTCTGTATGCCGCAATTGTCAACAGCCGCATTAAGTGAGATAAGAGCGCAGTCTGCGCCGACAGCTTCGCCGAAAACTTTGCCCACGAGCTGTGCGGTCTCCTTCTGATCGTATTTTCTGTCTACTTCCGAAAATACGGGTGTGCCTTCGGAAAGCCACTCGTCGCGGAGAGTATCCATATAGTCGAGAACTTCATCTTTAGTATATTCTCCGTTCAGGTAGTCGAGAATGTTTTCTCCCACACGCGCGAGGATACCTTCCCAACCAACGTAGAGAAGCGGAGCGGTATGTCCGTTCCTCATTTCGTCGATGCAGTCCGCGTAAGGGCTTGCAGGATCTATCTCCCATTCCCGCAGAGAGGAAATATATGTAGTATTTTCGTTGTAGAATGAATTTTGCCCTTCTATTGTAGAAAGAACTTCCATAACATGGAGCGCGTCTTCGAGTTTCTGCTCGTTTCCTTTTTCGGTAAGCTTTTTGCTGAGTCCGAAATTTTTAGATGTCATCGTTATGAACATATTCTTTGAGCCGTCGCGGGAAAGATACGGCATAGGAGCGTAAACATCGCCCGTTCCGTCGGGATTTTGGGTCCATCTGTCCACACCGCCGACTGCAAAGGCGGTATTTCCCTCGCTGAATATCTCGAATGATGTTTTTCCGTCAAGAGTGTTGCTGCCCTGTAAAAATCCCAGATCTACCCATTCCTGCATATAGTCCATCGCTTCGCCGAAACCTGCGCGGGCATCGGCTTTTCCGCTCAGGAAGTCATTTTGCCACTGAACGCCTTTTATCGTAGGAAGGTCTATCGTATCCGCAAGGTTGCAGACATACTGGAAGCCCTGACCTGCGTTGAAGGAATTTGTAGCAGAGAGCCGCACGCCTGCTTTTTCTATTTCGGGAGCAAGCGCTTTGAGTTCTTCAAAGCTTTTGGGAACTTTCCAGCCGTGTTTTTCAAACAGCGTTTTGTTGTAAGCGCATACATATGTTGCATATTTTGACGGAAGAAGGTAAATGCCGCCGTCGACTTTCTGCTGTGATAAAAGCGTAGGGTCATAGTTATCCGTAAAAGCATAAGTGGAAAGATCCATCAGGTTGGCTTTCATTTCCTCGGGGTGGTTGAGCCACGGATAGGTGGTATTATATATATCGGGCATATCCCCCGTAATCATCTGGTCACAGGTAAAGCGGGACCAGTTCCTGCCTGAATATGGAATGATCTCAATGACTATCTCGGGATATTTTTCATGCACTATTGATCTTAGCCTGTCGATATCCGAACTGGAAAGTATTGTTATCGGCTCATGGACATTATCCTGACCGGAACTTCCTGTGCGGCTGCAGCCGCAGATCATTATCATGCTCAATATTAAAGCTAATGCGTACTTGATATGTTTCATAGACGTTATCCCCTTTGCATAAGGCAGTTTGAAATACATCCGACTTAAAAAAAATATGTCTCTCACAATAAAACCGTTATATGTATTGTACCATATTTCAACATTTCTGTCAACAGAAAAAAGCAGGGCAGCGCTCTTAAAAAACAAAACTTCGTTTGTTTGAGAGCACTGCCCTTGGCATAAGCGATAACTGCTGTTATTCATTGTTATTGTCCGTCAATTTGCCAATGATCTCATAAAGTATCCCGTATAAAAACTGCGCCTTTTCCGCATCGATATCAACGCACGCACCGAGCTTATGCGGTATTTCAACAGCCTTTTTTTTCAGTGCTTCGCCGCTGTCGGTAAGAGTTACGATAAGATCGCGTTCATCTTCCGCCGAACGCCGCCTTGTTATAAGACCTTTTTCTTCAAGACGTTTCAGGAGCGGCGTAAGCGTTCCCGAATCGAGGTAAAGATATTTTCCCACATCTTTTACGCGGAGTTCTTTATGCTCCCACATCACCATCATGGTGATATACTGGGTGTATGTGAGGTCAATTTCGTCCAGATACGGCTTATATGCCTTCACTATTTCTTTTGAACAGGCATAAAGCGGAAAACAAAGCTGATTTTTAAGTTTCAGCGCATCGTATTTATTCCCCAACTTGATCATTCCCTTATCCTATAATTTTTCTTGCAAAGTCAGCCGCTGCCTTGCAGTCGTTCTCGTCGGGCTTTCCCTTATGCAGCATCGCAAAAGCGCCCCGACAGGAAAATTCTTCTTTTGCGACAGGGATATTCTTCTCTGCAAGCAGTTTTTCCACATACTTGCGGGTAGAACTTATAACGGCGGCAGTGCTGAAATTTATTACTTTTCCCACCGAAACGTTTATATTGCCGATGAAATTTTTAACTTCATCATCTACATTGAATGCATACGGAGCACTGCCGAGGAACAGGATATCCACATCTTCGGTCAGCGGTTCCGATATCGTTTTTGCTTCTGCGCCAACGGCTCCTGCAATAGCTTCCGCGATCTTTTTTGTGTTTCCGCTCCTTGAATAATAACGTACCGCTATCTTCATAAAAACCTCTCCTTTTTGTAAGTTTACGAAGCCTGCTGCTCCGCGTTATAGGCTTCGCGTACCGCTTTTGCGAGCTGATCGGCGCAGGAAGTGGGTCTGCGCCCGCAGAGAACTCCGGAAAGTTTGCTTTCTATCTGATCCACCGTCTGACCTTCGATCAGAAGGGGAATGGCTTTAAGATTTCCGTTGCAGCCGCCCATAAAAGTAACGTTGTGGACGATATCCCCGTCAAGATCAAGGCTTATCAATTGGGAACAGGTATTTTCCGTTTTATAGTCATAGTGGAACATTATAAGACCTCCTCGACTTTGGCTTTTACTTTATCCATTGACTCTGTAGGTTCAAAACGTCCGACAATATTTCCCTCGCGGTCAACAAGGATCTTTGTGAAATTCCATTTGATATTTCCGTTGTTTTTGTAATCCTTGTCCATCTTTTTTACAATAGGAGTCAATATCAGTGACATAGGTCCGTTAAAACCGCCGAAAGTTGTATTTTCGGTGATATATTTATATAACGGAGAAGCATTTTCGCCGTTTACGTCTATCTTTGAGAACTGTGGGAAAGTTATGCCGTAACGTCCCGTGCAGAAGCTGTGTATCTCCTCATCGCTGCCGGGAGCCTGTTCGTTGAACTGATTGCAGGGAAAATCAAGTATTTCCAGACCGTCTTTTTGGTGAAGTTCATACAGATCCTGAAGTTCGCTGTACTGCGGGGTAAAGCCGCAGCCTGTTGCGGTATTGACGATGAGAAGGACTTGTCCCTTATAATTTTCAAGGGGAATGCTGTTGCCTTCCTGTGTTTTAACGTTGAAATCATAAATGCTCATAAAGATCTCTCCTTTTAGTTGCATAAAATTTAATTGCGTGCAATTTATATTATATCATCTTTTCCGCCCGTGTCAAGCACATTTTCAAGATTTTACAATTTGTTAACATTCCGACGCCCATGCTTCGGGATCTTGCTTTATCAGACCAAATCTTGACAAAATTAGGTGTAAATGATATAATTTATAATGTGATAATGATAACTTGTGAACTTAAATATGCGATCAGAGGTAATGCGAAATGCCGTTTTTCATTATAAAAGGAGATCCCGTAAAATATGCCGAGAAAATAAAAGCCGATGTTCTTGTAGTTCCGAGCAGGAACCGTGACAGGCAGTATATGTCATACAGGTTCGATCCTCCTTTTTATTCGCTGAGGAAACCGCTTGCCGCCGCAAGAGAGCCGCTGGGGTACATTCGCGAATGTCGGGTAGCCGCCTCGGAATACAGGATCGCGGACGTCAGCGTGGTTTTTGTTTCGGCAAAATACCCCATGGATCACGATGAGCTGAAAATGCAGATGTATCTCCGCAAATGCTACCATCATATACTTTCATGGGCGGAAAAAGCGGAAATAAAAAGCATAGTTATCCCTCTCCTCGGATTCGGAGCTTACGATGAACTAAACGAGAAAACCGCCGTTGAAGCCGTGGGAGTACATATCCGCATGACACGTACCGATCTTAACATATACCTTGTTCTTCCTCCCGACATAAGACCCGTTTACATAGAAGATACCGCCGAACTTCCCGGAACGCCGAAAACTGCGGAGTATGACGACATTTACGCGCAGTATGACAGGAAATTTGAGGAGGAACTCCGCTTATCCGGTATCGGGCGCGCCGAGTTCTGCAAGAACAGATTGTATAAATACCTTAATTCGCGTATAGAAAATGCCGAACAGCTTTCCCGCGAGATCGACTACGACAAGGGAAGTATCTGCAAATTCCGCAGCGGGAAGATCGCTAAGCCACGCAAACATCGTGTTATCGCCATGGCTATAGGAATGGGACTTTCCGATGAGGAAAGGTACGATCTCATAAAATGTGCGGGTTATCGTTATCCCGAGGACGAGCGCGACAGGATCGTTGAGTCGCTTATGCGTTCGGGCTGCAGGGATTTCAAAGCGATAAATGAAAAGCTTTGTGATATTTCGCCCGAATTTGCCCTGAACGCCGCGAGCCGCGAGAATGCTCCGCGGGAAAGATCCGCAAAAGACATCTGAGATCTGAAAGCTGCATAAGATGCATAAATGTTGCATAAATAGTTGCATGATCCCGCCGAAATGCTAATTACGGCGGGATCTTTTTGTGCTATCATATAAACACAACAGAAAAATAAACCACCGCCAATAAGAAAGGATAGATGTTATGAACACAGTATCTTACGTTTCCGAGACAGCAAAAGGCTTACAGACGATCCCCGTGGCAGGCACGCTGCTTTCGGACAGAAAAATTTTCCTTGACGAAATGATAACTCCCGAAACGGCAATGTCTTTCATTCAAGCTCTTATGTACCTTTCAAAAACGAACGAGCCGATAAACATTTACATCAACTGCCCCGGCGGCGAAGTAAATTCCGGCTTGGCGATCTACGACGCGATACAGGGCTGCAAAAATGAAATAAATATGTACTGCGTAGGCATTGCCGCAAGCATGGCTTCGCTGATACTTGCAGCGGGACAGAAAGGCAGACGCTTTATCCTTCCGCACAGCAAAGTGATGATACACGAAGTCCTGCTGGGGAAAGGCGTTACAGGCTCTGCAACCTCCATTTCCAAGCTTTCCGAGTCAATTATGGAGATACGCGACGTCGTAAACGGTATACTTGCCGAGCATACCGGAAGATCCCTAAAAGAAATAAACAAAGCCACTTCCTTCGATAACGAAATGAACGCGGAAGAAGCCGTAAAATTCGGTATCTGCGACAGCATAACAAACAGTATCCTGTAAAGTGAAAGGAGAGTTCTTTATGACCAAGATCAAATTCATACCTTGCAAGCCCGAGGAAAAAGATCCCGCCGATATCGCACTGCGTTACAGTGAGGACTTCTTCGGCAAAAAAGGTTTCTATCCCACCGAGGACGACTGCGTAAAAATAGTTGAAGAAGCCAGAGTTGCCATTGACCTTGAAGAAAAGTTTGCCGAAAAGTACGGGCGCGAGCCCAACGGCTGCGAGAAAGAAGAGATCGACCGCAAAGCGGCGGTGTTCTGCCGTTACCGCCGAAAGGGGATAACTCTTACCGAACAGCAGACCGAATATATCGCTTCATACAATAAAGATGAAAACAAGGAGGAAATTCCCATGGAAAAACTTTATAAAAAGAAGTACGAAACAAAGATCGACCGCACAAGCGCACGCAGGAAGGCTTCCGAGGATTTCGCCAAAGGAAAGCTCATCATAGCCAAGGACTGCACTTACAGTCTTAACGACTATGAGACAAAACTTAACAATAACGTTCTCGTCGTCGGGGGCAGCGGTACCGGAAAGACCCGTACCATAGTTACACCGAACATTCACGAAGCTGTCGGAAGTTACATAATTTCCGACCCGAAAGGCAATCTCCATAAGAAGTACGGCAATTTCCTGCGAAAGAAGGGTTATAAGATAAAAGTGATGGACTTCACTCACCCGGAAAGATCCGCTCACTATAACCCGATGTTCCATCTTAAAACAAGTCAGGACATTCTAAGAATGACCTCTCTGATAGTTGACGAACAGAAAAGCTGCCGCGCGGATCCGTTCTGGGATCAGATGACAACGATCTACCTTGCCGCGATAGTAGGCTATATGCTTGAAACAGAATACAAGCCTTTTGATTTCAAGAGCATACTCCGTCTTATGAACGAAGGCAAGCGCGATGGAGATGACGATGACAACTGCAAATCTTCCGAACTTGCAAAAAAATTCATAAAACTGAGGATCACAAGACCCGACAGCTGGGCTTGTTCACAGTTCGACAGCGCAAATGCCGCTCCCAACAAGACTTACGACACGATAAGAGCAACGCTTGCAGCAAAGTTCGCGACCTTTGACACTGCGGAAGTAAGGGCAATGATGAACGGCAACGATTTTGAATTTTCCGATCTCGGAAAAGAAAAGACCGCACTTTTCGTCATTGTCAGCGACACTGACAGATCAATGGACAGCCTTGTCAACATCTTCTTTACGCAGGCAATGCAGGAACTTTGCGCCTACGCCGACAACGAATGTCCCGACAGCCGTCTGCCTGTTCCGGTAAGGTTCATTCTGGACGATTTTGCCACAAACTGCCGCATAGACGGTTTCCCGCGGGTAATTTCCACCATACGTTCAAGGGGCATTTCGACTATGCTCATGGTGCAGTCGGAAGCGCAGTTAGAAGTGGGTTACGGCGCGGACGCGGATACCATCATCTCCAACTGTGACACCTACGTTTACTTAGGCGGAAATGATGTAAAGACGGCGTTATGCGTAAGTGAGCGCTGCGACCGCTCGCTGAGACAGGTGCTGAATATGCCCATAGGAAGCTGTTGGGTATTCAGGCGCGGCTCGCAGCCCGTTTACACCACGACCACCGATCCTGACAAGTGCATAACCGAAATGGAGAAAGCGGGGTGAGCTCCGCGCTGTCCGAAAGAAAGACCCCGCCGCAATTTTTTTGCGGCGGGGATATCGTTTTAGGTCATATCATTTCAAGAAGTTCTGATTTCTTTTTATTGAATTCATCTTCCGTAATGATACCGCTGTCAAGCATTTCTTTGAGTTTTTTTATGTTTTCCATAGTATCTTGTGTAAATCTTTGCTGTTCATCATAGTTAGTATTTTGTTCCGTTTTCTGAATTATAGCCTGAGCCTCTTTTTCATATACAAGCGGCTTTTTTGTGAAAAATCTTATAAGGTCAATTATATAATATATCCAACCTGCAAATGCATAGTAGATATATACAAGCACAAAAGGAAACAGAAAAAACATCAAATGCAAGATCCACACAGGTGATCTCATCAGCAGACCGTATGCTTTTTTTAATGTCTGCAATCCGTGTGAAAAAAAGGAATAGAAGCATCCGCCCGCGATCAATAATCCAAGTGGTATCTCTATTATGAGAAGAATATTTGTCGCTGCAGAAGTTTCTTCATCAGCATCTACTATCTGAAACATCGGTATCATAACCATTATACTAAATAATAAGCCTAATACTGTTGCTGCTACTATGCCGATCCTTCTGTTCCTGTTCATTTTTTTGATTTTATCCGGCATTGCATCTAAATCTATCATATTATCTTTCCTTCCATTCAAAACAATTATTTCAACTTTTTGTCGATACTGTAAAAACTTTCACAAAGTTCACCGAAAGCGTGCATAGCAAGCGTAGTCAGCCAACCGATAACAGCGGACACCGCTACAATAATTACAGCAAGAAAAACAGCGGCAACAGATCCCTCCGTACTGCCGTCAACATTTTTAATAACGATGTTGAATATTATCCCGATCAAAACTCCGACCAGAACATTAATTACAAGAGCTATTTTGGCAAGCATTTGTATCTTTTTGCCCGCATTTTCAAATAAAAAAGACCATATTTTAGACATTTCTGATATACTTCCTTTCATTACGGATAATTATTATTTTACCTTACTTTCTATACGATGTGCATTGTCGCAAAGTTCCCCGAACGCATACATTACAATCACGCTCAGCCATGTAATTACCAGATATACGGCTGTTAAAACAACAAATATAAGAAAACCTAATGGGAAACCGCCGTCAATCGCAGATGTTATCGTTACCGCAAGCGGTATTACAGTGAACAAACACAATACCATATTGATGCAAAACAATACTTTCGCAAGCTTTTTCAGCTTTGCTCCCGAATTTGAATACAACACAGATAACAAATTTTTATTATCGGACATCTTAATGTTCTCCTTTCATATTTTTCCCGTTTACTCGTAGTCCTCAAACATATCCTCGATCTCTTCATCGGACATATCGTCCAATTCTTCAGCCATACTTTCAAAATCTTTTTCGTCAATATCATCGGGATCTTTTTCACTGCCGCAAGCAGTAAAAGACATTGTAACAAGTATTGCCGCAAGTACGGCAAGCAGTTTTGCGGGCTTCATTTTCAAACACTCCTTTTTCGTAAATACCTCGGATTTTAACATACATTTGACCGGTCAAGTAAAGTATAACATATTTTAAAATATAAAGTCAACTAAATTTATACTAAAAATTTAAAAAATGTCATACAATAATTTAGTAAACTTATACTATAATGGAGGTATAAATATGGTTGACTTTGGGAATACATTGAAAGAACTCCGCAAAAACGCGGGACTTACCCAACAGGAACTTGCCGATCGGATATGGGTCTCAAAAGCCGCAGTAAGCTATTATGAACAATCCCTGCGCTGCCCTTCACCGGAAATACTTGTGAAAATATCGCAGGCACTGCACGTTTCCACCGACTATCTCCTCGGACTTGAAGATAAAAAACAGGTGATAGATGTTTCGGGACTCAATGATGAGGATATCAGACTTGTTGAAAATACCATTGATCTCCTTAGAAGCAAAAATAACAGGATAAGATCGAAAAAAGAAAGAGAATACTGAATTTTTTGCATAAAATTATATTACGGAGGATTTTTATGCCGGACAGTGGATCTGAAAAATATATCAGCGATCTTGCGGAAAGAGCAGCTTCTGCAAAAGAAAAATATCCCGAAAAAAGCCCGGAATATTTCAGACACATATTAAATAAACTTCCGGGCAATGTTTATTTGCCCGAACTTTACGAAAAAATTATTTCGCAGGCTGTAAACGAAAATGATTTTCCGCTGCTGCAAAGCGTTTTCTGTCATATCGCAAAGATCGGTCTTTTGCCGACCTCGGACGGAAACGATCATTGCGGACGTTTCATGAGTCTGCTTGACCTTTCAGCCTGTGCGGATACGGATAATATTTTCCGCATACTGCCGAAGGGGCTTCCCGTAAGCCAAAACGGGTATGCAATGTATGTACACGGCACAAATATATTACTATGCCTTTTATATGCTGCAAACGGTGAAAACACTTATCCGCGGGAAAAAATATTTTCAAAAGCGGAAAAATTTGCAGCGTCAAAAAAGCCTGCTTGGGAACGTTCGATAATTTCCTGCCTGTCGGCTGTTTCCGAACATGATGCAAAGCGTTTTTCGGAAGCTTTGCAGGAACTTTGCACAGGCTTTTCCCGCGCGGATCTTGCACCGTACAGAAAATTACAATGTCAATGCGCTTACGGTCTGCTTGTGCTGGCAAAGCGTTTTTTTACGGCGGAGGAATTTGCGGCTGTGACTTTGCCCAAGCATAAAAATTTTTCAAAAGGCTATGCGGAATGGTTATTTGCACAGAAAAATTTGTCGGAGGAACTTTGCGTAAAATATGGATCTCCGCTTGCAGAGATCGGCGAAATTTTAAAAAAGCCCGCGGCGGTCACGCGCATATATCGGAAGTATCAGAATTCTGACAGTCCCTATATTTCCGATGCCGAAAAGAAAGCTTGGTACCTTGACAATAACAGCATGATGGAAGAATTGCTTGGTGCGGCACCGGGAACTTTTCACGATAAAAACGAAGAATTTTCCGATAAAATAAATGCGGGTCTTTCCGAGGCCGAACTTACAAAATTACAGCGTTATATCGGTCACAGCACAGGCGGATCGTCAACGGAACAAATAATTGCACATATTGAAAAAATAAATAAAAAAACTCCGCTGACAAAAGAAAATTGGGAAAAACTCATTATCCCTGCCTGCGGAAATCAGAATACAGAAATTCTCACATATATTTTAGATCGTATTGAAAATGTTCCGAATGTTTTGAATTATATGAAACATACTGTAATGGGTCAGGAAAAGCGGGAAGAATATCTTTTGAAGCGCATTGAAATATTAAAAAAACTTATGGTATATCTTCCTGAAAATGAAAAAGAAACAGCTCTTTCGGAAACTTTGCTCGATGCCGCATGGTACGGAGAAACAAAGATAGTAAAATTTTTGATCTCCGAAGGCGCAGACATTACATACCGCGATAAAAACGGAAAAGACGCTTTTGAATTTGCAAAAGAATTTTCTGAAAAATTCGGAGATGATACTTTATATCAATATCTTTATTCTTATATAAAAAACGAAACAAAACAAAATAAAAATATTTTCGGGCGTCTTACCGAATTTATTTTCCGAACAAAAAAACAATAAAAAAGAAGATCAAAATTAATTTATTACAATGAGGGAAATATATGGATATAGTTCAATTAAAGATACAAAATAACGGTCACACGGCAAAATATATAAAAATAATAAGAAAATTTGATGATCTGCTTTCTGTAAGCGAAATAAAGCAGCGGATAGAAAATAATGAATTTGTAATAACATTTTATCCGTACCATTATGACGTTTCGGACGAATTGCAAGGCGTTGACCGAAAAATTATTTTTCGGGATATGATAAATGATCTTTCCGCTGTCGGTGCAAATGTATCGATATATATTGACGGGGAATTATCTTCCGCCGAAATTCTTGACAAACAAATGAAAATTATGAGCGAGATAATGAAAGATGTTGAAACTGATATTGACAGGGAAACTGTCTGATAATGCTTTTTATAACGATAAAAAATATAAATTAAATTGCCGTAAAAAATTGCCTGCAAATTTATTTTGCAGGCAATTTTATCATCAGATCAAATATCCCGTCGGCAAATTTTGCCGAAACTTTCCCGCCGAGCATTTCGGTAAATTGCTTTACGATAGCAAGTCCGAGCCCGGTATTTCCTTTCGTGCGGGAAATATCGGTGGTGTAAAATTCATCAAAGATCTGTTCGGTATCGATATCTTTATCATTTGATAAATTTGAAAATCCAATTTGTACATTTTCCGACATTTTCACCGTAACGGTAAGGTCGCCGCTCCCGTGCTTCAGCGCATTTCCAAGAAGATTATCAAATATTCTTAACAGCATATTTCTATTTGAACGGAGCATGATCTTGTGCCGATCGCAGTTTATAATTATCTGCCTGTTATGTGAATTATAATCATCATAATAATTCGCAACAGATTCTTCAAGAACTGCGATAACGTTTATTTCTGAAATTTCCGGCAGCTTGCTTTCGGAAATTATCATTGAAAATTCAAAAAATGAATTTATAAGTTTTTCAAGACGGATAAGACGTTTTTCGATTATTTCAAGTTCGAGAAGTTTTTCTTCCTCGGGAATATCCGAATTTTGTATCAGCCGTATATAACCGAGCGCAGATGTGAGCGGCGTCCGCAGATCGTGGGAAATATTCGTCATCATCTGTTCGAGAGCATGGCTTTTCTTTTGATGATCCGATCTTATTTTTTGTATTTCCAGCAAAAGTTCGTTTATTTCATTTATAAGCGCGGCGGAAGTTTTTTCGCCTGTTTTTGAATGGATAAGCAGGTTCGTATCATGCGCTTTTATTTCATTCAATTGCTTTGAAATATTTTTTGTTTCGATCTTTTGCATAATAAGCAGGAACAGCAGGATCGCCGATACTGCTCCGAAAATGATTGTACACAATACCATTCCGCTGCTCCTCTTTTCTTATTTTATTTCCGATCTTTTGAAACAAATATATCCGATAATATCGGTCACGATAATTATTACCGCGCAGACTGCGTAACTTTTTATGATATATTCTTTTGTCGGATCATGTGCAAGCCTGTTGATAATTACCTGAAGTTCATAATTCATTATATTATCAACTCCTGAAATTCTGACAATTCCCATAAGCAAAAGCTGTGCCAGCATAATAAACGGAATTGCTATAGTATTGAAAATTGACGTTTTCTTAACGATAAACGCTATTCCCGTAAGAATACTTGCAAGCGCAAGTATCGCAGGTATCTGCATTGCGGTTATTTTAAGCAGCAGACCGAGTTCGGCGGAAATATTTGCCGAATTGAATATCCTGTTTGCAAAATAAGATAAAAAAGTATTTGCAAATAAAATCACAACGCAGCAAATATGCGAAAAAATTATTTTTGAAAAGAAATATTTATTTCTGCCTATTGACGAAGAAAGAGTATTTTTTACACAGCCGCTTGAAAGATCCGAAGCAATTACCGCTACTGCAATAAAAATGAAAATATAATATAAGTTTATATTCTCCGCGATAATATTTTTGTCAAGTTCGTAATTTTCCGCGTTAAGCATTATCCTGCGGTATTCGCTGAGACTGAGATCGGCAATTTCATCAAGTGACATATTTTCAAGTTCGCTGTGCATGGTCTCGGTCTGCTGTTCAGGAAACGGAGCTGCTCCGTTCATATTTAATCCTATGCAGCCTACTTCCACATTATAAATGCTGAGAAAGATCATAAACAGCATTACCGCGATCGCAATATAAAAAGTTTTAGTCCTTAAAAGCCTGTAAATATCGGCTTTGATAATATTTATCATGATCTTTCCTCCCCGACAAGTGATTTGAAATAATCTTCCAGAGAAATTCCCGTTTCATAAATTCCCGAGACATTTACGTTATTCCGTACCAGAAGTTTGTTTATTTCATCGGGACGGATGTTTTCATCATAAATGCGGATCTCTCCGCTGTCAATTACTTTATAATTTGTAATTCCCAAATCTTTTTCAATTATGACAGCCGCATTTTTTGTATCATCGGTCTTTACGACATGGCAGCGCATACATTCAAGATCAAGTTCCTCTTTTGTGATCTCTTTGAGGATCTTTCCTTTATCTATGAAAAGAAAACGGTTCGCGACCATGTAAAGCTCCGACAGGATATGGCTTGAAATTATAAATGTAACGCCCCGTTCGGAACTCATTTTTCTGAAAGTTTCACGAAGTTCGCTTATCCCTATCGGGTCAAGACCGTTTATAGGTTCGTCCAGAATTACAAGATCGGGGTTATCCATTACGGCGAGAGCAATTCCAAGACGCTGCTTCATTCCGAGGGAAAATTTCCTGAATTTTTTATTTTTCACACCGGTGAGGTCAACAAGATCTAACGCTTTGTCGATCTGTTTTTCGTCTGTTATTCCCTTTTGCAGAGCATAATATTTCAAATTCTGATAAGCGGTCATACTTCCGAAAAAAGCGGGATTTTCAATAAGACAGCCGATACGTTTTTTCTCACTGTCGGCATCGCTGCCGCTTTTCCCGAAAAGTCGGAACTCGCCGCCGGAACTTTCGGTAAGTCCGGTAATGACTTTCATAATAGTTGTTTTTCCCGCGCCGTTGCGCCCGATAAGACCGTAAATATCTTTTTTGTAAACTGTCATATCCGCATGATCCAGAGCGGTAAGATCGCGGTAACGTTTTGTAAGACCCGTGGTTTGCATTACGATTTCACGCATATTTTTTCCTCCTGTTTATTTTATGGTTTAATTGTAACATACAGGTCTTAAAAAACACTTAAAACGACTCTTAAAAAAGTCTTAAAATTACTTTTTAAGTCGGTAACCGATGCCCCAGACCGTTTCTATATACTCGGTCTCCGGGTCGGGAACTCTCAGTTTTTTGCGGAGTTTGCTGATATGCACATTAAGTGTGTTGTCATCGGCGGAATTTTCATAATCCCATACCGTATCGTAGATCATGCTTTTGGTGCAGGTGCGGGCGGGATTTTCCATAAGCAGTTTCAAAAGTTCAAATTCATGTTTGGATAATTCTATGGGAACGCCTTTGCATGAAACTGTAAAATCATTTTTATTCAGCAGGATATTTTTATATGCGATCGTGTCCGCAATACTATCGGGATTTGTTCTCAGCCGCGCTGAGATCCTTGCAAGAAGTTCGTCGTTATGGAAAGGCTTTGTAACATAATCGTCCGCGCCGAGAGAAAACAGATCGACTTTTTTGGAAACATCGTGTATCGCGCTCATTACTATTATGGGGACATTATGTTTTTGTTTAAGTTCACGGATAATTTCCTCGCCGCTTTTTCCGGGCAGCATAAGGTCAAGGAGTATAAGGCTTATTTCCGCATTATGCACCAGAACGCCTTCCGTTCCCGAGTATGCGCTTATTGTTCCGTAACCGTTCTGCTCCAGCAGAATTTTCAGCATATTATTTATTTCCGCATCATCTTCAATTATCAATATCGTTTTATCCATATTTATGTTCTTGCCTGTAAGGCAAGGATCTCTCCTTTCATATATTTAAAATAAATAAGCATTTTGAATTTATAAAAAATTTATTTTTCGGATCTTTATTCTGTTAAAAACAATATTTTATAATATTATAACATTCTTTTGCGCCGTAAGTCAAGTAACTGCTCCGATATTGATGTTTTTAAGGCGACACCGCACAAAGATTGCGCGTCAGATGCGCAGTCAGATTTTTCGTCAGATTGTATGAAAACGACGCAGGCATACTGTCGTATGTCAAGGAGTTTTCGTGCAAGATGACGGGAAATATGCAAGCAGATGACGTGCAAAGCCGTAAGGCGTTCTTTGTGCGGTGTTGCCTTAAGTAATTAAATAAAAAACAGTCGGGGATCATCATAATTGAATTGCACCCGACTGTTTGTATTTTAATTTTTAAGCTGTTTCAAATTGTGTGCTCGCAAAGGCTTCCATTTCATCTTTTGCCTTTGCAAATGCATTCATCATTCTGTCCGAAAATACTCCGCATTCGCCGTTTGTTATCATTCTGAAAGCTTCTTCCGGCGTGTATGCGTCTTTGTAAACTCTTTTGCTGATGAGCGCGTCATAAACGTCCGCCACCGCAACGATCTGCGCTTCTATCGGTATTTCCTCGCCTTTCAGACCGTCGGGATAACCCTTTCCGTCATAGCGTTCATGATGATAGCGGCATATCTCATAGCTGTATTTGTAATAATTTTTATCCTGTAATGCAGCCATTGAATCAAGTATCTCACAGCCGCGCACGGTATGCGTTTTCATTTCGCTGTATTCTTCGGGAGTGAGTCTGCCGGGTTTAAGAAGTATACTGTCGGGGATAGCTATTTTTCCAACATCATGCATTGCCGATGCGGAAGAGATAACTTCCATCATTTCGGGAGTATAGTTCACATCGTCAAAAAGTTCGTTCACATATTTCAGCAGTATTTTTGTGAAACCTTTTATCCGCCTTACATGGTCGCCCGATTCAACGCTCCTGAACTCTACGACTGTACTGAGGATATCTATTATGCCGTTGTTTATTTCTTTGAGTTTGCGCTCCTGTTTTTCTTTTACAACATCGTCAACATCAAATATCGTCAGCAATATATCTCTGCAAACCGTATCTTCAACGCCGAAAATGTCCGCTTCTTTCCAACGGAAATTTTCCCCGTTATTTGTAAAGCGGAACTCCACCGACCGCACATCGGAAATGTTCTCCATTGGATCGGTACCGATGAAATGTGATGCAGCCTGACTCACTTTCGGGATATCTTCATCGTGTATCTTATTTCCGAAAAATTTATACAATTCGTCTAATTCTCCGTCGTCTTTAAGAACGCCAAGCGCGCCCGTATGCTCCAAAACGCGGTAATATTTTTCCGTAAAATTTACATATATAAGCGCATCGTAACGGCTTCCGAGGAAAGCTGCGATATTGTTTTTTACGCGTTCAACATCGATCCGCATTTTTTCCGCCCGTATGATCTCTTCCGGGATACGGCGGATAAGTCCTACCGCGCGTATGGGCTTCATGTTGCTGTCAAGCACGGTGTTCAGTGAGATCCTGCACCACATCAGCTTGTTTTCGCCGTCATAGAAGCGCACCACTGCGGAAGCTTGTCCCGCGCCGTTTTTTACATTTTCGAGGATCCTTTCAAGAACGGGGATATCCTCTTCATGGACTTTGCCGTTTTCTTTTGCGTTTTGGACAAGGGGCTTTCCTGCGGTAAAAAGCTGCCAGCCTTCCATATCTTTCAAAATAATTGTATTGCCCGTTTCAACGTTATAATCAAATGCAAAATTGTCAAGATCCTCTCCCAGAGCTTCGGAATATTTTTCAAAGTCATTTCCGAGGCGTTTATCCTTTACGCCGCTTTCGTTGGGATCTATGACCATGCCCATTATGCCGATAACATTTTCGTTATCGTCCAGAACAGGTTCTTTGAAGATGTCATAATACTTTATTTCCGAGCCGCACATTGTCGGGGAAAGCATACGGCTGCCTTTCTTGCCTGCCATTATGTTCATATCGTCGTCGTAAAAGCTTTGCGCGATCTCGCGGGATCTTTGCAGGTCGAAATCGGTCTTGCCCTTTAACGCGCCGCGCTCCACGCCGTTGAGCATATCGCATATCTTATTTGTGTAGCAATATCTGCACTCCGTATTTTTTACAAAAACATTGAAAGGGATCGCATCGAAAACTTTTTCCAGAAAATATAAACGTTCTTCCGTATCTTTCAGTTTATTTTCAAGTTCTTCACGGGACAATTTATCATGTTCCATATCAGACCCTCTCTTTCGGGAACATCATTCGGCAGGCTTTGCGCTTTGCCGTATGGTTTTTTTCTTTGCTTTGACTTTATACATATTTTCATCTGCCGCTATCATCATGCTGTCAACGGATACGAGGCTGTCGGAATGTATGCTGTAATATCCGCAGCTGCAGCCGATCTTATAAGGCAGCCCGCCGGTGCTGTTATATTTTTCAAGAGCCTTGTCGATCTCAGAAATGTACCTATCCACATCGTCCTCATTTTTATGGTGAAGGATAACGCAGAATTCGTCTCCGCCTGTCCGAGTGCAAACGCTGTCTCTCGGAACTGAAAAATTGATCGCCGCGGCGGTACGCAGTATGGCGTTATCGCCTGCTTCGTGACCGAAGTTGTCGTTGATGGGTTTAAGGTTATCTATATCCGCGCAAAGTATGGTAACATATTCTTTCATGGATTTTGCCTGTTCAATGATCTCATATTTGAGTTTTTCCATGCCGCGTCTGTTGTAAAGCCCTGTCAGCGGGTCACGGATATACAGATTTTCGAGTTCTTTTACAACAAATCCGAGTTCGTTTTTCATATAGAAACTTCCCGCGTTATTTGCGAGAGAAAGCACCCATGTTGCGAACGGATCGCCGTAGCCCAGTACTTTTGAAGGCTGATAGGCAAGATAGCCTATAAATCGATCTTTGAAATACAGCGGAGTAAATGCCATAAAAGCCGCTTTTTCTCCCTCGAGGAATTTTTCCGGCACAAGTTCCGCGGCTCTGAACTCGGTGTTCACGGGGACATTACCGCCGAAGCAGTACATACAGAGCATTTTTTCCGATATGCCTCTGTAACCGTTATTTTCGCCGATCTTGCTGATACCGTTTTCGACTTCGGGGCATACGCAGATGTAAAGCTTATCAAGTTTAAAGAAATTTGCGCCCTGCTGTGCAGCTGAATAAACTTCTGCGGAAGTTTCGGAATTTGCGAAGATAGTATTGAGGTTTATGAGATGAGAGTTGAACTCTTTATATATATTGAGTTCGCCGTATCTTTCACTGTAGAAATCCAGATGCGAATGGCTGTCCGTACTTATGCAGCCGCAGGATTGCTGTCTTATCAGTACCGAATCGATGTATATCGTATCGTCGACCTTTTTTCCCGCCCAGATATCTTCAAATAATTCGACGGCTTTTTCTCCAGACTCCTGAAAGGCAAGTCTTGCCGTAGTGAGCGTAGGGGAATATGCTTCGCAGTCGCTTATGCCGTCAAAACCTGTAACGATGACGTCTTCGGGTATGCGGAAACCGTTATTTTTAAGTGCGTCCATGCAGAAAAAAGCCATAGTATCGCTTGCGCAGACGATAGCTTCGGGGATATCGCCTGATCTTATGAATTCCTCGGTACAATCGTACGATTTTTTCCAGAAACCGCCGTAAGCTATCCTTTTTTCTTCTATGGGGATATTGTGTTCGGTAAGGATCTTTTTGTAAGCGTTAAGTCTTTCTTCGGTCTGGAGGTTACCGGGAAATCCGCCTATGAAATTGATCTTTTTAAGTCCGTGATCCTCAACGAGATGCCTTACAATAAATTCCATAGCGATCTTATCGCTGAGAATGATATTCTTATCGAGCGTGTGGTTGGGATCGTTGATATTCATTACGGGTATGCCGTGTTCGGCGGCTTTTTTATGTATGGAAGAAATTACTCTTTCATCGACTATAGACTCACCGAGGATAATTATGCCGTCGGTGATGCCGTAATTTATCAGTTCAAATATTTCCGACTCGCCGAGAATGACATTCTCAGGCAGACCGTGTTCCGAATTGAACTCGGGTTTTTTGACCATAGTCGCAAAAGCGAGCAGGTTGATGTCGTGTTTAAGGCAGCCCTCGCGTATGCCGTTGATGATCCTTGATTCATTTTCCCGATTGAAACCCGTAACGCATACGGCAATGGTCTTACGTTTCATTTGTATTCCTCCAAAAACAATTATCGCGCAAATTTGGGTCTACACAAAAATTATACCACACACCGCACAAAATTGCAACAGAAAATAATTAATTTTTTACGTTTTTGCCGATGATACGGGCAGGAAATAAATTTTTTTCACGGAGTTTAAATATCGGTTGCAATCCGGGAAAAAATATGTTATAATTTTCTGAGGACGTGAGTCCGACTTTTGTGCGGAAAGGAATGTTGAAAAATTGAGTAAAGCGCTGATAATAGGCTGCGGCGGCGTTGCGTCCGTAGTCATACACAAATGCTGTCAGAATTCGGAGGTGTTCTCCGAAATAATGATCGCTTCAAGAACGGTCTCGAAGTGCGATGCCATAAAAGCAAAATTGGAAGGACAGACAAAGACTAAAATTTCCACAGCGGCTGTAAATGCCGACAACACTGCGGAACTTGTAAAACTTATGAAGGAGTTCAAACCCGATATATGCATAAATGTTGCCCTTCCGTATCAGGATCTGACGATAATGGACGCTTGCCTTGAGTGCAAGGTGGATTATCTTGATACGGCAAATTACGAGCCTGTCGATACCGCAAAATTCGAGTACAAATGGCAGTGGGCATACCGCGAAAGATTTGAAAAAGCAGGCATTACCGCTGTCCTCGGCAGCGGATTTGACCCGGGCGTTACGGGAGTTTTCTGCGCATATGCTCAGAAGCATTATTTTGATGAGATAAATTACATTGATATCCTTGACTGCAACGCGGGAGATCACGGTTATCCGTTTGCAACGAATTTCAACCCCGAAATAAATATCCGCGAGGTTTCCGCAAAGGGCAGCTACATTCAGGACGGAAAATGGGTGGAGACCGAACCTATGGAGATCAAGCGAGTATATGATTTCCCCGAGATAGGCGAAAAAGATATGTATTTGCTCCATCATGAGGAATTGGAGTCACTTGCTTTGAACATAAACGGCATAAAGCGCATACGCTTTTTCATGACTTTCGGACAAAGTTACCTTACGCATCTGAAATGCCTTGAAAATGTCGGCATGACGTCCATTGAGCCTATAGATTTTGAGGGAAAGAAGATAGTTCCTCTGCAATTCCTGAAAGCGGTTCTTCCCGACCCCGCGTCTCTCGGACCGAGAACGAAGGGCAAGACCAACATAGGCTGCATAATGCAGGGCAAAAAGGACGGAAAGCCTGTAAATTACTATGTCTACAACGTTTGCGATCATCAGGAATGTTATAAAGAAGTAGGTTCACAGGCGATATCTTACACAACGGGAGTTCCAGCTATGATAGGTGCTATGATGGTACTTACGGGAAAGTGGAAGAAGCCCGGTGTATATAACGTTGAAGAATTCGATCCGGATCCGTTCATGGACGCGCTCAACAAGTGGGGACTTCCGTGGAAAGAGAGTTTTTCGCCAAAGCTTGTAGATTGATATGAAAAAGCTCCGCTTGCATTTCTTGTGCGCGGAGCCCTTTTTATCTCTTCTTTTTTCCTTTCTTTGCGATGGAATATCCGAAAGATCCCAATTTCCTTCCTAAAGAAAAATATTCTCCGTGAGAATATGCCATCAGCCCCGCCTGCTGAAGATTTATTTTACCTTTGCTGTCAATGTATCTTCCGTCAACGTTAACGGCAATTATTTCCGCTATGAACATATCATGAGAACCGAGGGGGATCGTCTTTTTTACTTTACATTCAAGCGAGAGCGGACTTTCGGAAATGACGGGGGCATTTACTTTGAATGAGGGAGCGGTATGCAGACCGCATTTTTTTATTTTATCAATATCCTTTCCGCTTTTTACTCCGCAAAAGTCTGTCTCCCGAACCATTTTCGAGGTGGTAAGATTAATAACAAATTCTCCCGTTTCCTTTATGATATTGTAAGAATATCTTGACGGGCGTACGGAAATGTATGTCAGCGCGGGGTGTGTGCAGATGATCCCCGTCCAAGCGACGGTAAGTATGTTTGCTTTTTCGGCAGTGCCGCAGGATACCATTACAGCGGGGAGCGGCGCAAGCAGCGTTCCCGCGTTAAGCATTTTTCTTTCGTATCGCAGATCCGGCGGGATATTTTCCGGCATAAGATTTCCTCCTAAAAATAATAACGGCGCAGCATTAAAAATAATTTTGCGCGGAGCGCAAAATTATAAAGCTGGTCCAGCGCAGCCGCGCTGGTGGGGTCGAGGGGCGAAGCCCTCGCCGCCGTCCGCAGACGGCGGAACTCTCCTAATGCCTTTAGGCGCTCTGCAAAGGGGTGAATTGCAACCGAAGGTTGCAAGAGGGGAACGCTCTGCAAGAGAGAGCGTTCCCCTTGGCACTTACGGTTAATATAATTTAAATCTTGTCAAACGACCCAGTGGGTCGTTTGACAACGAACGAATCTAACTTTTAAATAAATTTTAGCGGCGCAATATTAATTATACTGCGCCGCTTATGTTTTTTTATCAGCCGAGTGTTACAACAATTTCGTTTTCGTCTTTCAGCTTATCGGCGGGGATAAGATTTCCGCTGAGTTTCTCACCGTTGAGAACTATTGAAGCAACGCCGCTTTCCTTGTGGGAAGGATTGTTGAACGTCATATCAAGGTGTTTGCCGCGGAAAGTTTTCTTGACTTTGTAGCTTGCCCATTCTGCGGGGATCGCAGGATCAACTACCAGTCCGTCTGCGTTCGGTCTCATGCCGAGGATACCCTCAACGCAGCCTACCATTACCGTTGAAGCCGTACCTGTGAGCCAGTGAACGTGTGAACGTCCTTCAAAGGGCGAACGTGTGGACTCTGTGAACTGTCCGTGAGCATAAGGCTCGATAACGCGTATCTCCGCCTTGTCGTTCATAGCCGCAGGAGAAGATTCCATAAAGTATTCAAACGCTCTGTTGCCGTGACCGAGAAGTGATTCCGCAAGTATCGCCCAGCCCTGTGACTGTGAGAAGATACCGCCGTTTTCCTTTGTATCGGGGTTGAAAATGTGCATCAGCGCACCGTCAAAGAAGTGATCCACATACGGCGGTTCGAGAAGTTTTACGCCGTAAGGAGTATTGAGTATCTCGTGAACGGAATCCATGGACTTTTCGCCCTGTTCCTTGGTGGCAAATCCTGAAATAACGCCCCAGCTCTGCGGGTTGAGCCACATATTCGCTTCGGGATCTTTCTTTGCGCCGACGATAACGCCGTCCTCGCGTATACCTCTTATCCAGCGATCCTCGTCCCAGCATTTTGCAAGTGACGCGCCCAGTTTTCCCTGAACATCGCCGATATATTTAACATATTCTGTATCGTTTTTCTTTTCGGCATAACCTTTTATAACGGTCATTGCGTAGTAAAGCTGAAATGCAACGAATGTTGATTCGCCCTTCTTGCCCATTCTGAGGCAGTCGTTCCAGTCTGCATGGAGACCTGCGGGCATATCGTGATCGCCGAGGTGTTTCATGGAGAAGTCGATCGCTCTCTTCAGGTGATCGTAAACTGTTCCTTCGCCGCCATTTGAGTAGGGGATAACTTCATCAAGGAACGCGGTATTTCCGCTTTCACCTATGTACTTGAAAATTGTGGGGAACAGCCAGAGTGCGTCGTCTGCACGGTAAGAAGGGTGACCTGTTTCCTTTGCGTAATCGGAATTGGGATTGTCCTCTTCGGGAGCGTTCTCATGACCCGCGTTGTGGTCGAACTTGACGAGGGGAAGTCCCGCGCCGTTGTCCACCTGAGCGGAAAGCATAAATCTTATCTTGTCTCCTGCCATTTCCGGGTCAAGATGTATGATACCCTGTATATCCTGAACGGTATCGCGGTAGCCGTAACCGTTTCTCAGACCGCAGTAGATGAAAGAAGCTGCTCTTGACCAGATAAATGTGATAAAGCACTGATAAGCGTTCCATACGTTTATCATGTTGTTGAACTCGGGGCTCGGAGTGTCTATCTGGAAGTTGGAGAGTTTTCCGTGCCAGTAATTTTTCAGTTCCTTTATTTCGGAATCGACTTTTCCGGGAGTTTTGTATTCATCAAGGATAGCGGCAGCTTCCGCGCTGTTCCTCTGACCTACGATGTAAATGAGTTCGATAGTTCCGCCCGCGCCGAGTGTAACGGCAGTCTGGAGCGCGCCGCAAGCGTTTGCGTTGTAGTTGAGGACATTGTCGCAGCGTCCGCTCTCAACGGCAATAGGATTTGCCATAGTGCGGTAAGCACCGATGAAGTGGTTAAGATCGCCGTTATAGCCGCAGACGTCCGCGCCGACCATTCCAAAGAAGCGTTCGCGGTGGTTTGAACCTTTTTCGTCCTTGCCGCTGTTTTCGTTAATGTGCTGTATGATCCTGTTTTCTTCAAAAGTAGTTCTTGTGATGAACTGTGTATACTGGAGATTTACTTGATCCTGCTCATAGTTGTTGTCGTTGGTGAATTCGCAGAAGCCGTAAACGGAAAGTTTTTTCGGCTTATCCGAAAGGTTTGTGATAACGGCTCTCCAGACCTCGTAGGTCTTGCCTTGCGGAACGTAGTATGTAACTTCCGATCTGACGTCCGCATATTCGGCGGAAATAACGGTATAAGCCGTACCGTGGCGGCACTCGCTCTTATACTTGTCAAGGGGTTTGCCCACGGGCTGCCATGAAGCGGACCAATAATCCGCGGTATCGTTGTCGCGGATATAGATAAATCTTCCGGGAAGATCGAGATTTGTATTGAATCTGTAGCGCAGGATACGACCGTTTGCGCCTGATTTCACAAAGCTGTAGCCTTGTGCGTTATTTGAGATCATGGCACCGTATTCGGGGGAACCGAGGTAGTTAGCCCAAGGTGCGGGTGTATCGGGCTTAGTGATGACGTACTCTTTGTTTTCAAGATCAAAATGACCGTAATTCATTGAACACACTCCTTTTCGCGATAGAGAGCCGAACTTACGTCGGCGCAAATCAATAATAATATTTTAACATTTTTAAATGAAATTTTCAAGGGGATTATAAAAAATTTACAAATTTCAAACGTTTTCGGAAATAAAAGTTCCGCACAATGCCCAAATTTCCCATAATTTGCATAATAAAAGCCGTTCCCGCGGTCATTCGGGGAACGGCTGTAAATATCTGTATGTATTTTATGCGTTCCGGCGCGGGATCATTCTTCCGTGCCGCCAAGAGGACTGCTTTCTGCTATCTCGTCAAATACTGCCGAAAAATCATTGCCGATATTTTCGATCAGTGCATTGAGTTCATCTTCTGTAATGTCAAGGAATTCCTTTTCCGCGTCAAGAGCAAGTATCTCTCCGCCTTTCTTTACCGTTACAACGGCTTTGGGCATATAGGAAACTTCCGTAGAACCACTGATCGCAGATACCTTGTCTATGGTCATTCTGAAGCTGTCAGACTCTGTTACAACAGTTCCTTCCATTTTTGCGGTGATATCAAGGTCGGGGATCTCGGCGGAAACTGTGTAATTTTCACCGTCTTTATTGCTTGTTATCTTTAAAAGTTCTGTATTTTCGCCGTTTTCGTCCATACTCAGGAGCATTTCGGAGGAATTTTCACCGCCGGTGATGTCAGCAGTTATTTTTAAATTTCTGTCGTCAAATCTGCTTCCTTCGCTGTAGTCATAGTTGATCTCAAAATATATGCTTTGCTTTTCCGAATTTGCCGGATCTGCACCAAGGACTGCTCCGAGTTTAATCTCGTCAGTCTCTGTACCTTCTTCCCCTATGACGGACATATCAGATGTGCTGATAACAGAAACTTCAAACTGCATGAGCGTGTTCGTGCTGCTGTTTATCTTATATACTGCACTTACGCTGCAATCGTTCTGCGAATCAAATTCATTAAACATTTCTTCTTTGAGCTGAGCGTAAAATTCTTCCTCGGTGGGAACTCCTGCGTCCTCGTCATAATAACCGAGTTCGTAATATAAAACTTCCGTTTCGTACTCGCTTTTGAACATACCGTCTTCGGCTGCTGCGTCAAAAAACTGCTCTAAAAGTGAACGCAGATCTTCCTTGGGAATGTTGTATGTAATGATGTTTGCCTTAACATCTTCGCCTTCGACTTGGGTATCGATTTTTTCTTCAACTGTAGGCGGGTTAGCTTCAACGTATGAATTTATTATGCCGATATATTTGTCCTCGGGGGAAGCGCCTTCCGTTACCGCCTCATTCACTCCGGCAAGGTATGCAAGGATCATATCGAAGTCTTCCTGCGTCATAGAAAATGCCGAACCGCTTTCCGGCGCAAATATGGAAGCTTTGATCTTTTCTTCCAACGTATCGAGAGGGATACTATAGATATGTGTTCCCGAATTTCCGATAGTTCCGATCTTAACGGAGCCTTTGTCGCCGTAAGCATAGACCTGAGCGGACGTTCCCTTCGAGCCTGTGAGAGTTATCATCTGTGATTCCATGCCGTCTTTTGCGCTTGCATAGCCTTCGCCGCTCAGTTTTATTCCCTCGACTTCGAGTTCAAATGTAAGCGAACCGTTTTCCACAGCTTCGCTGAGAATGGAATATTCCTCGGCAAAGTTATTTTTTGCCATTGCGCTGAGAGTGTTGTCGCATACGGTGGAGATATACTCATGCGGCTCATCTTTCAGCAGTTTTCCGTAATTTGTGCAGCCTGTCAGTGCAAATACGCCGACTGCGGCACAGATCGCGGTCTTAAAAATGTTCTTTAAGAATTTCATTAAAATGCCCCTTTACATCAACTTATTTTTCCGCTTCCGCAGTGGGAAAACGGCATGGTACAATTATATACCCGTTCCGTGCTTTTGTCAATGACGGGGAACAAAATATTAAGGCTTTTTAACTAAATTTTGTATAAAAGCAAATTTTTTCGTCCGTTTTTCGTGCTGATTTGTATAATTTGACCATAATATTACCGCCGAACGGGCAGCTGCCTTGTATTTATTTGGCTCAAAAATGTTAACAATTTGTTTTTAAATTTGCATAGGTAATGTGTTATAATTAATTTGTATAATTATGCACTAATTATTATGACGCTTTGTATAATTTTTTGACATAAAACTTGACATCAGCCTTTATCTGCCGTTTTTGCGCTGTTTGTCATGCAAATATGCAAACAAGGAGGTTGCCCGCAGTGAACAAGAAAAAGCACAAGCGCGAGATCATATTTTTTCAGGCTGCTATGACGGTCGTTCTGTGTCTTGCTTTGTTCGGGGCAATGTTCTATTACTCCAATACCCTTAAAAATGAACTCTATGAAGACAGCGTGGAAAAACTTACCGAAATATCCGAGCAGAACGTTGAAGTGCTGAATACAAAGATACAAGCACAGATAGACGCCATGGCTGAAATTGCCGCGCGCATTGCCGTGCCTACCGACTGGGATATCCCGTATACCACTTACACTTTGAGTCAGGTCATGGAACGCTACACCTTCAAAAGTATGGGTATCGTCCTGCCAACGGGAGACGCTTACCTTACAAACGGCGCACAGTTAAAGATCACAGGCGAAAGCTGGGAATATATGCAGCCCGTTTTCAGCGGAGAGTCGGTCATTTCCAACACCGCTCAAGGACTGGACGGCAGCGATATCATAAGTATCATGACTCCTGTCGAAAAAGGCGGGGAAGTCATTGCCATTCTTATGGGTACCTGCAGCACCGATTCCATTCAAGAAATACTTGATGTTTCTTTCTTCAACGGTCAGGGTTACTCTTATATAGTACGTTCGGACGGAAGGCTCATCACGAATTCTACTTTCCCCACAAGTTTCAAGGACATCGACAACATATTTGACGCGCTCAAAGAAGCGGATCCGTCCAATATCGAAGAATGTGAAAAAATGGAGCGGGATATGCAGTTCCGTGAGGAAGGCTATATCCGCTACAGAAATAATGCCGACTATTATATGAGTTATTCCGAGATCGGGATAAATGACTGGTACCTTCTAAGCGTAATACCGGTCAGCGTAATAGATTCCACACGCAGCGGCATAATGTGGTCAACTTATCTGCTCTGCGCGGTAATTTGTATAGTATTCATACTCATAATCATACATTTTACAAGACTGGAAAAGAAAAAGCGCATCGAACTCCAGTACATACTTTACGTTGACCCGATAACAAAAGGCTACTCGTATCAGCGTTTCTGCAAAGAAGCCCGCGAAAAACTCGATACAGACAGCAAAGACGCCGCGATAGTAGTGCTTGATATCGAAAAATTCAAGGTCATAAACGAACTTTTCGGATATGAGGACGGCGACAGGGTGCTTTGTTATATATGGTCGCTCATAAAGGACTGGATGGAGGAAGGAGAGATATATTCCAGATGGACGGCGGACAGGTTCAGTATGCTCGTGTTCTATGAGGACGATGATTCACTTGCCAAAAGATTGAATGACCTTGCGGAAATAATCCAGAACGACAAGCTTGACCGCAGAAAAGGATTTGTTATCCGTCCCGCCATAGGCGTTTATAAGGCAGTCAGCAAGGAAATTGACGTGCAGTCCATGCAGAACTATGCTTCTATAGCAAAAAACAAGATAAAAGGCAACGCGGGCGGAACTTGTATCGCTTATTACGACGACAGTTACAAAAAGACCATACTTGAAAACAAAGAACTTGAGGACAAAATGGTCACCGCTCTCAAAAATGAGGAATTTACCGTTTTCTATCAGCCTAAGTATGATACCGTCACAAAGAAGCTTTCCGGCGCGGAGGCACTCATACGCTGGAAAAATCCCGACGGAACATATACCGCGCCGTACAAGTTCATACCGATAGCCGAAAAGAACGGTTTTGTACTTAAACTGGACAAATACATTTTCAGAAAAGTATGCGAAGATCAGAAACGCTGGCTTGAAGAAGGGAAGAATGTGGTTCCCGTGTCGGTGAACCTTTCGAGACAGCATTTGTACAATTCCGCATTCGTTGAGGATTACCAGAAGATGGTCGAAGCAAGAGAACTTCCCATAAGTCTTGTTGAACTGGAGATAACGGAAAGCGCGATGTTTGAAAATCAGGACGAGTTCATGTCCATACTTGACAAGCTGCACAAGATAGGTTTCAAGATACTTATGGACGATTTCGGAACGGGTTACTCGTCGCTCATGATGCTGAAATCTCTGCCGATAGACGTTATGAAGCTTGACAAGAGTTTTGTAGATGATTTCAATGATGAAAAAGGTGAGAAGATAATATCCTGCGTAACACAGCTTGCAAAATCCATGCACATAGAAGTAACGGCAGAAGGTGTTGAGACGGAGGAGCAGTACCAGTTCATGAAAAAGCTTGGCTGTGATGATATTCAAGGATATTATTTTGCGAAGCCGATGCCGAGAGATGATTTTTACAAATTATTATAAAAAAGACTATCGGGCGGAAAATTTTCCGCCCGAT
>CANQPX010000023.1 GCA_947625915.1 uncultured Clostridia bacterium | reverse complement strand
ACGCATTTTTATTAACGGATAGTAAAAAAAAAAAAAAAAAAAAACTGTTCACCACTTTGTGTTCCGACTGTGATATACTCTATATGTCGGTTTGAAATCGGCAAATTATTACAAAAAAAGGAGTATATTAATTATGAAGTTCAAGAAATTTGCAGCCGCAGTTATGGCTGTAACACTCGCAGCAGGAGCTTTGGCTTTGGTTCCTTCCGATAATTCCGCTATTTCCGGGATCGCGATAACGGCAGAAGCAGAAGAAAGCGATTTTGTTACAGAAACATATGATGATGGAAGCAAGTGGCTCAGTTATGAGGGTGAAGGTGGGGATGTAGTACTTCCCGGTGGTTATACTATTTATGGAGGTAATGGTAGAGAGAATATAACAAGTATTACAATTTTTGGTGATTGTGAATTATCACAAGATGCATTTGGTTATTGCCCGAAACTTAAAAGCGTTACATTTGAAGGTGATGTGGAGTTTGATGTTGACTCATTTTATGGCTGCCCTGCTCTTGAAACTGTTACGGTAAAGGGAAGTGTAAAGGGTCAGATCGGAGCTTATGCGTTTGGAAACTGTGAATCACTGAAAACATTCACGATTGAAAAGGATAATGAGGAATTTTATATAGATAATAATGCATTTGACTCATGCCATTCACTTACATCTATAAATATACCGAGCAAATGTACTGAGATCTGTGAAGATGCATTCCTTAACTGTGTTAATCTTACAAGTCTGACAATACCGGCAAACACAAAAATAACAACAAATGATGAAGGTGTTTCACATACATTCGGTATGTATCTTGATGAAAGAGATGGTAGTTATGGTGTTGCTGATGGAGTAACTTCTATTGTTACGCTTATTAGAGGGGACGAACAAACTATTACTGCGAAGTACAGTGATTATGGTTATGAAACAGACAGTATTTTGTACGCTGAAGACACAATAATACCCAAAGCCATAACCCTCACAGTAACACCGGGTTCACCTGCAGAAACATTTGCTAAGGAAAACGGCGTTAAGTATCAGTATGCTTCTGCTGCCGCAGCAACTACTACAGCCATAGTTACAGAACCCGAATATGCAGAGAACGGAAAACTCGTTGCACCGAAAACATTCTCAGCCGCAGTTGCCGCAGATCAGGCTACAGTTAATTGGAACAGCATCGGCGGAGCAAACGGTTATGAGATCGTTCTCTTTAACACTGCAACAGGCGATTACGAACACTACAAGACCGTAAGCGGCACAAGCTGCACATTTACCGGTCTTGAATCGGGTAAAAAGTATGTGTTCAAGGTAACAGCAATTACCAACAGCGACGGTAAGGCTTATGCACAGAACTACTCATATCCCATGGCGTTCACAACAAAATAATTAATATAACTCCATTGAAAAAGCGCAAAGCCTTTACGGCTTTGCGCTTTTTCGTTTAGGTGCGTTCCGATTTGAAAATTAATGTAATAAATCCCGTAAAAAAAGCCAAACTATATTTAAGTTGATAAAACGGGAGGAGCAAGAAATGAAAACAAAGAACGCTGCGATATTCATGATCGCATTGAGCAGTGCGGCGGCAATAGGACTTACAGCTGCGCCGAGCGCTGTACTTGATTCGATACCCACAGCAAAGATAGTAAATATTTCCCGCATCGAACATGAGGACAGTATTTCATTATCGGGAACTGTTGTGCGGGATATTATAAAAGATGATTTTTCCGTTCAGGTGTATGTTCCGGAACAAGATATCAGCAAGATCTGTATAGGTCAGACTGCCGAAATAACGGGAGCGGCATTCCCCGACAGGGTATATGCGGGAACGGTCAGCAAGATATCCGATATCGCGTCAAAAGTTCAGATAGGGAACGCGCTGAAAACAGCGGTCGAAGTTACCGTAGCAGTTGACGAGCCGGATAATGTCCTGAAACACGGTTACACCGCCTCGGTAAAGCTGCATACTTCCGAGCCATCGGTGATGAACGTTGTGCCGTATGAAGCGGTAGAACAGGACGAGAACGGGGAGTTCGTATACATTCTCGAAAACGGCAGAGCATACAAGAGATACGTTGAAACAGGCAGAGAACTTAGCGAGGGCATAGAGTTAAAAACAGGTATCGGCGCGGACGAAATGATGATAACCGTTGACAGAAGCACGGAAAACGGTTCTAACGTGAAATTTGCCGAATAAAATGGGGGATAGAAAATGTTTGAGATACTTCGTACAGGGCTTAGGAGCCTTTGCAGAAATAAAATACGGTCATTTCTTACAATTGCAGGTATTGTAGTCGGAGTGATGTCGGTAGTCGTAGTGTCTGCAATAGGCGAAATAGGAAAAATTTCCATAAACAACGAACTTTCCGGCATGGGCATGGACAGCCTTGTGGTGTCGGTGCAGTCAGGCGCAGCGGGAGCACTTACCGAAAACGAGCTTGAAAAGATAAGATCCATAAATTCCGTGGAAAACGCCATGCCGCTCATGAGCATCATCGCAGACGGCGAAATAAAAAATTCCCCGATGACCTGTATGGCATGGGGAGTGAATGAGGACGCGGATAATGTTATTGCGCTGGAAGTCCTTTACGGGCGTCTGCTGAACAGAGGGGATCTTGCGGAAAAAAACAATGTATGCGTTATCGACGAAGCCATCGCAAAGGAAAACTACAAACGCGGGAATGTTGTCGGAAAGAAACTTACTTTGAATTTCGGCAGTATGCCCGTTGAACTGGAAATAGTCGGCGTAGTAAAAAACGGAGTAAATACGCTGCAGAATATGCTTGGCGGGTTTATTCCCGATTTTGTGTATGTTCCTTATCCGATAATGCAGGAGTATCTGTCGAAAAGCGATTTTGACCGCATTACCGTCAGACTTAAAGACAACAGCGAGAGCGAAGAGGCTGCGGAAGAAGTGAAAAAGACTCTTTTGCGCGGAACATCGGGATATGTTTATTCCGTTGACGATCTTGTCGGACAGAAAAAAAGAATGAACAATATCCTTTCCATAGCCGCATCGGCGCTTTCCGCGGCAGCGGGAGTGAGCCTTGTGGTGTCGGGGATATCCATTATGACGGTGATGCTCGTATCGGTCAGCGAAAGAACGCGTGAAATAGGCATAAAGAAATCCATAGGCGCAGGCAAAGGAATGATAATGCTTGAATTCCTGCTTGAATCGCTCGTGCTGACGCTTATAGGCAGCGTGATAGGGATAATTCTCGGAATCATAGTTTCCGCCGCTGTCGGCGTAATGACAAACATCGGGCTTTACATCGACAGCAAATTATGTGTTACCGTACTTGCGGTATCGCTGCTGATAGGAGGCTGTTTCGGAGCATATCCCGCGTATAAGGCGGCATCGATGAGACCTGTAGACGCTCTGAGATCGGAATAAACGCAGAGATCAGCTGTAATGCTAATAGACTTTACAGCTGATCTTTTGTTTTATCGGTTCAATGTTTCATTTTACCTTTGAGCGGGATCTTGGTGTTCTGGATATTTGCAAGAGGTGAAGCGTCCATAGCTTCTTTTACCGATTCGTTGGAAATGTGGGTATATATTTCGGTGGTGGAAATACTTTTATGACCGAGTATCTCTTTCAGTATAAGAGTATCAACGTTCCCATGCTGATACATCAGCGTAGCCGCCGTATGGCGCAGCTTGTGGGTGGAATATCCCTGATTGTCAAGATGACTGTCGCGGAGCGCGTTATCGACTATCTGCTGAACGCGGCGATTGGTTATCCTTGTTCCGCGTTTACTGAGGAAAAGAGCGTCCGGTTCGGCAGGAGAAGGCTTGCGCTCGTTAAGGTATTGTAATATCGACGAAGCGCAGGCGTCGTTAATGTGAATGATCCTTTCCTTGTTGCCTTTTCCGAGCAGCCTGAGAGTGCGTTCGTCAAGGTTAACGTCCTGAAGATTTATGCCCACAAGCTCACTTAAACGCATTCCGCAGTTGATGAACAGTGTTATTATGCAATAATCCCTGTAATAATACGGATCTTCGTTATTCATATTCTGCAAAAGCTTTATACTGTCGTCAAGCGTGAGGAACTTAGGGAGATGCTCGTGCATTTTAGGATAATCCACATCTTTCGTTGGATCGTCGGGAATAAGGTTAAGATCGCGGTACAGACATTTGTAGAACACTTTCAGAGAAGCAAGTTTCCTATGACGCGTCTTAGCCGTGTTATTCCTTTCTGTAGCAACATAGCTGAGGTAATTGAGTATATCGAGTTTTGACATTGAACGGATATCTTCCAGAGGAACATCGTTTATGGGTATCTTATTCATAGGTGTATCGGGAGTAATTCCGTTTTTGGTCAGCTTGACATACCTTAAAAACAATCTCAGGTCTATGTAATATGATTCAAGAGTCCTCTCTGACTTTATCTTTACCACTCTCTGATAGGTAAAAAATTCGTTCAGATATGGGGGACATTCTTTAGGTTTGATTTTTCCGGATGCCATAATACCCCTCCATCATTCGCATAAAGCGATAAATTGCGTATACATTAATTGTAATCCTTAACTTTTTTTTTGTCAAGGTATAGATTTATAAAAAAAGATATGGTATAATATAAAAAGGCGCTGAATAAGCGTGTTGTTACAAACATCATGTACAGGAGTTGATAAATTTGTCAATAATTTACAAACGTGAAGATCTGGGCGAAGGCATACACTTTACTTCGCTTATAAACAAACGGCAGAAACTTAATAATATTTTCATCTACCTGCTGACTCCGCTTTCGGGCGATACAGCGTCGGAAAATGCTGTCATTCCGTATGTGCTCTGCGGCAGCAGCAGGAATTATCCTACTCTTACCGACCTGAACAAAAAACTTTCGGAACTTTACGGAGCAGTCATAAAAGGCTCTGTCTCAAAAATGGGGGACAGTCAGTCGCTTTCTTTGATGGCAGGCTGCATAAATAACAGATATACTTTTGACGGCGAGAAAATAACCGAAGAAATGACAAAAATGCTTGCGGATTGCCTTACCGACCCGAATATCTCGGAAAACTGCTTTGAAGAAAAGGATTTTGAACTTAAAAAACAGGAACTTCTTGACGATATCGACGCGGAAATAAACGAAAAACGCGCTTATGCCTTCAAAAGAGCAAACATGAACATTTTTAAGAATGAACCCGCTGCCATTTCGGTAAAAGGCGACAGGGAACACGCCGAAAAAATAAATGCCCGTTCGGCATATGAACGGTATAAAGAACTTCTCAGAACAGCGCAGATAGAAATTTTCTTTGTAGGCGCGGAATATTCCGAGACCTGCCGCAATATCCTTGCGGAGGCTTTTTCAAAACTTGACAGAAACTATGCCGGGGACAATCATTCGGACAGATCTCCCGTAAAAAGCGAGATATGCAGAGTTACCGAGGAACATGATGTTGCCCAGAGCAAAATGGTAATGGCTTTCAAAACAGACTGCGAAAATATCGTTGCACTCAAACTCATGAACGCGATCTTCGGTGCGACTCCGATATCAAAACTGTTTATGAACGTCCGTGAAAAGCTGAGCCTTTGCTATTACTGCTCATCGGGAGTAAATGAAAAAAAAGGCGTTGTTTACGTTGACAGCGGCGTGGAACATTCCAATGTGGGAAAGGCTGAAGCGGAAATATTAAATCAGCTCGATGCGGTCAGGAACGGAGACTTTTCCGATGATGAAATGGAAAATGCCCGCCGCGCGATAGTTAATTCTTGGAAAGGCGTCGGAGACGGAGCGCGTTCCATTGCAGAATGGTATTTCAATCAGAGTTATATGGGAAGATCCGATCCTCCCGAAAAACAGATCGAATTGCTTATGAATGTCAGCAGAGATGATGTTATATCAGCGGCTGAATCACTTAAACTTGACACTGTTTACGTTCTCAGCGGAAAGGAGGAAGTACGGTAATGGAAAAGAAGATCGTTAAGAATGAACGTACCGGCGAACAGTACACATATGTGAAACACCCCACCGGACTTGACATTTTTATATGGAAAATGGAAGACTACAGCACGACCCATGCTCTTTTCGGAACAAAATACGGTTCGATAAACACCAAATTCAAAACAAAGAACGATCCCGATTTCATAACTGTTCCGAACGGTATCGCCCACTATCTTGAGCATAAGCTTTTCGAGAATGAGGACTGCGATGTTTTCAGCCTTTACGCTAAAACAGGCGCATCAGCAAATGCATATACCTCATTTGACAGAACGTGTTACCTTTTCAGCTGCACGGATAACGTATACGATTCATTGGAAATACTGCTGAGTTTTGTACAGGATCCGTACTTTACCGAGGAGACCGTTCGCAAAGAGCAGGGAATAATCGGTCAGGAGATCCGTATGTACGATGATAATGCGGGTTGGAGAGTTTTCTTCAATATGCTCCAAGGTATGTACCATAACCACCCGGTAAAGATAGATATTGCAGGAACGGTGGAGAGCATTGCACAGATAAACGCGGATCTGCTCTATAAATGTTATTACACGTTCTATAACCTGAACAATATGGTACTAAGCATTGCAGGGAACGTTGACGAGGATAAAGTCCTCGAACTTTGCGACAAGCTTTTGAAAAACAATGAAGATCCGAAGCTTGAAACGGCTTTTGAACCGGAGCCTGACACGGTATGCCGCTCGGAAGTAACTCAGAAGCTGGAGATCGCTGTACCGATGTTTAACATCGGCTTTAAGGCAAAGCCCGAAAAAGGACTTGACGCGGTGCGGGCGGAGATAGAAACAAATTTTGTACTTTCTTTGCTTGCTGATGAAAGTTCGGATTTCTATAAAAAGCTTTATGACGAAGGAACGATAAATTCTTCGTTCTCATCGGAAGTGTTTATGGGAGACGGATATTTCTGCTCGATCTTCGGCGGGGAATCAAGAGATCCTCGTCTTGTAAGAGACAAGATCATAGCTGAAATAGAACGCTGCAAAAAAGAAGGTCTTGATGAAGAAAGATTTAACATCATAAAAAAATCATATTACGGCGCACTTATACGAGATCTTAACGATGCGGAAGCTGTCGCGACTACCATGATAAATGCGGGAATGGAGAAGATCTCGGCATTTGACGTTATTGAAACGGTTGCTGATGTAACTTTTGAGGACGTAACAAAACGTCTCGGAAAACAATTCAACACAAAAAACGTTACGCTTTCTATAATCGAACCGCTTGACCGTAAGGAGGGACAGGATTGAGCAGCGCAGAATGGAACACTATCTCTTTCCCGAAGCTGAATATTGAATTCCCCGTATACAGTAATGCGTTCACGATATTCGGGATAACCATAAAATGGTACGGAATAATGATAATGCTTGGTCTTGTCCTTGCAGTCATATACTGTTTCAGAAGAATGAAAAAATTCGGGATAGATGATGACAGAGCAAATGATGTGTTATTTTTCGGATTTATAGGGGCAGTTATAGGGGCAAGGCTTTACTACGTCTTTATGAGCTGGGACAATTACAAGAACGATCTTTCGGAAATTTTCGCCATAAGAGACGGAGGACTTGCGATCTACGGAGGGATAATCGGCGCACTGCTTTTCGGAGCGATCACTGCAAAGATACGAAAAGTCCGGCTTCTTCCGCTGCTTGACCTTACGGGAATGGGATTTCTGATAGGTCAGGCTGTAGGAAGATGGGGAAATTTTTTCAATCACGAATGTTTCGGCTGCAATACAACTCTTCCTTGGGGAATGACAAGCCCGAGGATACAAGCCGAATTGTCCGCAAATGCATATTCTATATCGGAACTTACGGGAATGACCGTCGATCCGTCTCTGCCTGTTCACCCGTGCTTTCTTTATGAATCATTGTGGTGCATACTGGGATTTATACTTCTTCACCTGTACTCAAAGCGCCGTAAATTTGACGGGGAGTTATTCTTTATGTACATCGGCTGGTACGGTCTGGGAAGAATGTTCATAGAAGGTCTGCGCACGGACAGCCTTATGGTCGGACATCTCAGGATATCACAGTTAGTTGCGGGAATTTGCGTTATAGTTTCAATAGTATGTATCCTGTCAATGAGACATAAGATAAAAATGGACGGTGAATATGTGTTCTACAAAGATACCGAAGAATCAAAGCAGCTTATTGCCGAAACAGAGGAAAAGTACAAGGCTGCCGAGGAAAAGAAAGCCGCTAAAAAAGCCGAAAAACAATATCAGAAAGGCGAACTCCGTCCCGAGGACAAGCTTACCGATGAAGAAGATGATGAAAACAGCGAAAGCATAAATAATGATGAGGAGGATATAAAAGATGGCGAAAATAATTGACGGAAAGGCAGTTTCCGCAAGAGTAAAGGCTGATGTAAGAAAAGAAGCCGATGAACTTAAAAAGCAAGGTATAGCGATAGGACTTGCGGTGGTGATCGTGGGGAACGATCCCGCTTCAAGAGTTTATGTAAACAACAAGAAAAAAGCCTGCGAAGAAGTCGGCTTCGAGTCATATGAATATGCACTGCCCGAGGAAACTTCCGAAAAGGAACTTTTAGAACTTGTCGATAAACTGAATAATGACGATAAGGTGAACGGTATACTTGTTCAGCTCCCTCTTCCAAAGCATATAAATGAGAATTCCGTAATAAATTCGATACGTCCAGATAAAGATGTAGATGCGTTCCACCCTGCAAATGTAGGACATATTATGATAGGCGATTTCAGTTTTCTGCCTTGTACGCCTGCGGGAGTAATGGAACTTATAGCGGAAACAGGCGTTGATGTCTGCGGAAAGAACTGCGTTGTTATCGGAAGGAGCAACATTGTCGGCAAACCTATGGCAATGCTTCTGCTCCACAAGCACGGAACAGTTACGATATGCCATTCCAGAACCAAAAATCTTGCGGAAATATGTGCAAGAGCGGATATACTTGTTGCGGCTGTGGGAAAAGCAAAATTCGTGACTCCGGATATGGTAAAGGAAGGCGCCGTAGTTATCGACGTTGGAATGAACAGGAACGAAAACGGCAAACTCTGCGGTGATGTGGACTATGAAGCCTGCTTTGAAAAGGCGGGGTACATAACTCCCGTTCCCGGCGGAGTCGGTCCTATGACTATAGCAATGCTTATGAGGAACACTCTTACCGCTGCCAAAATAAAAAACAATATAAAGTAAAGCTGTATACACCTCACGGAATTGTCAATAATATTCCGTGAGGTGTTTTATTTGAAGCGTGTAAAAGCGGTTTTTGCGATCTTGGCGGTATTTTCGGTAATTTTGTCGGCAAGGCTTTTTTTGCTGATAAATGATGATGAAATAACCGCCGTATCATCGGGCAGAGGATATTATACATTGAAGTCAATAGGGGAATACGGAGGGATATACGACTGTAATATGCAGCCGTTGGTGAATTATGCAGAAAAATATGAAGCGGTCATAGTCCCGAACAATGAAAGCGCGATAAAGATACTTCCGTATGTTATGGATAAGGAAAAATATTACAGCGGTATGATGGGAGATCTTCCGTTCCTTTGCAGAGTAGCTCCTGAAGCTGATGTCCTGAAAGACAGCATAATAATTTTCCGCTCAAAACTAAGGACGGACAGCAGCCAGCTTGCACCGCACATTGTGGGATATACTTCGGATAATGTGGGAATGTACGGTCTGGAAAAAGCTTTCAATGACTTTTTACATTCCGATGATTCGGTAAATTCCGCAACGCTTGGGGTAGACGCTCTTGGCAAAGTTTTAAACGGGATAGAAGCAGACGTTTCCCGTGCTGAAACCGTAAAGAGCGGGATAATAACAACTATTGACAAAAATATACAGCAGATCTGTGAAGATGCGGCCGAAAAATTCGATCCGGCAAAGGGCGCCGTCATAGTAATGGATACAAACTCCTGCGAAATAAAAGCATCAGTAAGCTGTCCCGACTTTGATACATCGGATATATCCGCTTCACTTAATGATGAGGACGCTCCTTTTGTGAACAGAGTATTTTCGGCATACAGTGTGGGTTCTATATTCAAGCTTGTAACAGCTTCTGCGGCTCTGGAACAGGGGATAAGTCCCGAATACAGTTACATCTGTACAGGTTCTGCCGATGTGAACGGTCAGATATTCAACTGCCACAAATGGGGCGGTCACGGAGAAATAGATATGTGTACGGCTATGGTGGAGTCATGCAATACCTATTTTATTGCGTTAAGCGAATATCTTGACAAGGAAAAATACATTGAAACTGCTTCATCGCTGGGATTTGGCAAGGAGACCGAACTTTGCAGCGGAATGATCTCCGCTTCGGGAAATCTTCAAAGCGTGTCCGATATAGAAGTTCCCGCCGAAAGAGCAAATATGTCCTTTGGACAGGGTATGCTGACTGCAACACCGTTGCAAATATGCAGAATGACTTCCGCCATCGCAAACGGCGGCGTACTTTATGAGCCTTCCTTGGTGAAAGGAAAGATAGATAAGGAAGGCAGTATCGAATATTCGCCGATAAATGCCGGAAAAAGAGTTTTGTCCTACAAAACGGCAAAGATCCTTAAAAATTTCATGGAGAAAACGGTAAATGCGGAGAGTTCCATGTCCAAGCCCGATACCGTATCCGCAGGCGGAAAAACTTCCACCGCTCAGACAGGAAGATACGACAGCAGCGGGAATGAGATAATGAATTGTTGGTTCACGGGATATTTTCCCGCTTATTCGCCGAAATATGCCGTTACGGTCATTTCCGAGGGCGGAAGATCGGGTAATTCCACTGCCGGACCTATATTCAAGGAAATTGCCGACAATATCACAAAGTATGAAAAAAGCCTGACGGTCAAATGATCGTCAGGCTTTTGAGCGTAGTTAACTGTTATTCGTCATCAAAGTTGCCGGGAATATGGAGTTGTTTTACAGGTATTCTCTTTAACGGCGAGTAAACATATTTAGGGCAGTTAGAGTCACCGTTTACAAGACCTCTTTTTTCGCAGAGGACTTTTCCGCCGTCTTTTGCCCTTGTTCCGAAACTGCAATACTGGCACTGAGGAGGTATGTCGTTTCCGAAGTATTTCTTTTTTGCCATAAAATAACATTCCTTTCTTGAATAATTATTCTGATTTAATTATATCACAAATTTTTTCTTTTTGCTATAGAAATATTCAATAATAGTAAAATTGTCATAATCAACAAAAATACTGACGGAATTGGTGAATTCTGACGATAAACGTAGAATTCCGCCGAAGTATACACTGCATCCGCATTAAATATTATAATAAAAATTTTACATAAAAAATATGAAATAATTGAGGCTATTATTCTGCTAAAATAAAAACATTTGGTAGACAATATGCCCGAAACAAATCCTTTTGTTTGTATCGTGACGCATATCCCGCCGAATGAAAGCAGTGATGCGGCAAGAGGAACAAGCTTCAGATCCCTTTCGGTAAGCAAGGTAATGTTGCTTATTTCAATAAATGACCTTATCGAAGCAACACTATCGGAGTAACTTAAATATGTAAATTTTGATAAAATGCCTGCAAGATATTTTATAATGTTCAGCTTATCCAATATACATATTATGGATGAAAAGAATACAATTACAGCGCATATGGAAAACATTCCCTTTGCGCCGCTTGCAATAGAGTCTATGAAACATTCCATAGAAATGTCAAGCTTGATATTATTTTCCGATCTTGGAGGAACAGCTTTGCCTATGCCTTTTGCAAAACCTAATATGATGTTTGCACAGAAAGCCGACGCAAATATTATAAGACCGATCTTTACACTTGCAAACAGCTTGACTCCCGCAATGCTGCAAATAAACGCGGGACCTGCCAGATAGCAATATGAAAGCATCGTTTCGGCTGTACCGCGTTCGATCTTATTTTCTTTGTAAAGTTCCGCCAGAAGTTTTGCGCCGACAGGATAACCGCCTATGCTGCCTATGATGAATACGGAAAAATATTCTTCCGGTATCTTGAAAACATATCTTGATATCGCTCCGAAAGGCTTTCCGAGAACGGCATAAAGCCCGCTTGAAACTATAAACCCCGAGATCACCATAAACGCGTATAGCGACGGTATCATAACTTCAAGGCATACTTTTACCGATGCGGCAACGGCTTCGCCGATATCCTTTACGAACGCCAAAAGGAAAAAGGCATACAGTATTGCGATCGATCCGAGAATGTAATTTTTTATGCTTTTCAATCGTTCATCTATCCTTCCGTAAAATATTGAACATCAATTTTGCCTGATAAAGTATATGAAAAAATTTACCGTAATATAATTTTAGTAATTGATTTTCATATCCGATAAAGGAGAGCAATATTTTATGAAAGAACGAGCAAAAGAAAAGTATTATGCCATTGTTTCAAAATATGTCAAAAAAAAGCTGTATCTCAATACATATATGAACATTACCGACAATGACCACCTTGAAATAGAAAACTGCAAAAAGATACTTGAATATAACGATATATATGTTAAACTCAGGACTTCAACGCTTACCGTAAGCATATGGGGACAAAATATACGCATTTCCGATTATAATACGGACGGAATAATAGTAGACGGCAAATTTTCTTCCATAGAATTTGAAAACGAAAAGCAAAGCCTTTGAAAGGAGGATATAAAATGTTCGATAATATAAGAGGGATTGTGGATTTTGAAGCCGTTGCCGCAGAACCGGAAACTTTTTTGAATATCCTGAAACAAAGTTCCGCAGCAGTATCCGATGTAAAGTATAAAAACGGAAAGCTGTCCGGAAAGATCTATAACAGCGATCTGCCGCAAATAACCGCTCTTGCCGAGAAAAACGGCGTTCTTTTCAGCATTGTCGGCAAAAGAGGAAGTATCTTTACCATCAGAAAATACCGCCTTCGTTTCGGACTTGCCATAGGTCTTTTACTGGCGTTTGCAATGGTTTTCTATCTTTCAAACATAGTCATGTCCATAGAAATATACGGCAACGAGACCATTACAGACAAGCAGGCGGAAGCTATCCTAAATGACTGCGGCATAAGGATAGGAACTTTTATCCCCGGCTTAGACCTTCGAGAGATAGAAAGACAAGTGGTATCTTCAACAGAAAATATCGCTTGGATAGGGATACGCTCCTCGGGCTGCATAATACAAGCCGAGATAAGCGAAATATCTTCTCCTCCCGAAATGGTGCCTAAGAATACGCCTTGTAATGTCGTATCTTCACGCGACGCACAGATAGTTGATATAAAAGGCGTCTATCTCGGAATGTTAGTTCCCATGCTTTATGACGGAGTAAAAAAAGGGGATATCCTTGTAAGCGGTACTGTTGAAAACGGCAAAGGCGGAGTATATTTTGTTCATGCAATGGGCGAAATAATAGGAAGATACAATGAAAAAGTAACATTTTCCCAGCCGTTTTCCGATGAGATAACCGATCACAAAGGCACAGTAACACGAAAATACCTGAATTTTTTTGGGGCAAAAATACCTCTTTTCGTCGGCAGGAACGATCTTGAAAATTACGAGTATGATGAGACATCTTCCTATTTTCAGATCTTGAACATAAAGCTTCCGATCGGAACGACCACAGCGGAATATAAACTTTTTGATAAGGAAGAAGTGCATTACACTCCCGAAAAGACAAAACAGATCCTTGAAGATAAGATCAGACTCTATGAAATGAATTTCTATGACGGAGAGGATATCACTATAGTTGATAAGGAAGTTTTTTTCAGCGAAAATGACAAGGGAATGTCCGTTACCGTAAAATATACTATCGAGGGAGATATAGGCGTTACTAAAGAAATTATGGCAAAATGATGTTTACCCCCTTTTCAGAATGAAAAAAATGTGGTATAATATATTGTGTATCAGTAAAAATAAGTGACGTTAACTTTTGTGAAAATATAAATTCAATAAAAGTTAATATATTTTGTTATAATTGATGTTATGAGGTATTTAAATGGCAGAAACTGTAATTGATCTGGAAAATATCGACCATGCACTTTCTCTCTTCGGTAGTTACGATGAGAATATCAATCTCCTTCAAAGGCAATACGGCGTCGCTATACTTAACCGCGGCAGCGATATCCGTATCAGCGGCGAGGAAGAAGCTGTGTCAAAAGCTAAAACCGCTGTGGAAACTCTTATTTCTCTTATAAAAAAAGGTGAGACCATAAACGAACAGAACATACGTTATGTCAGTTCCATGGTGGACGAAAATTCCATACGGCAGATACCGAGCCTTGCCGACGGAGGGATATGCGTAACAACAAGCGGAAAAACAGTTAAAGCAAAAACTCTCGGTCAGAAAAAATATGTGGAAGCAATTTCAAAAAATACCATCGTTATGGGCGTAGGTCCTGCCGGAACGGGCAAGACTTACCTTGCGGTGGCTATGGCGGTAAAAGCTTTCAAAGCCCATGAGGTAAACAAGATAATACTTACGCGCCCTGCCGTTGAAGCAGGGGAAAAGCTCGGATTTCTGCCCGGCGACCTGCAAAATAAAGTTGATCCGTATCTTCGTCCGCTGTATGACGCGCTTTTCGATATGTTCGGCGCGGAAACATTTGCAAAGCATATGGAACGCGGGAGCATAGAAGTTGCACCACTTGCATATATGAGAGGAAGAACTCTTGACGATTCGTTCATCATACTTGACGAGGCGCAGAATACCACAAGAGAACAGATCAAAATGTTCCTTACCCGTCTCGGCTTCAACAGCAAAATGGTCATAACAGGAGATATAACACAGATAGATCTTCCCGACAGCAGAAGATCGGGTCTTATTGATGCAATGAACATACTGAAAAATGTTGAGGATATCTGTATAACAAGATTTACCGAAAAGGACGTAGTTCGCCATAAACTCGTTCAGGATATCATCAAAGCTTATGAGAACGCATACAGAGAAAGAAGGTCATAAGGAATGTCTAAAGTAAAAGTAATGATAAGCAACGATCAGAAAAAAGTCAAACTCCCGAAAGGTATAAGACCGTTGGTGAGAAAATGCTGTCAGGCTGTGCTTTCGGAGGAAAATTTCACCGATCCGGCGGAAGTGAGCGTACTGTTCGTGGATAACGATGAGATACAGCGGCTGAATAAATTTTACCGCGAAAAGGACAAGCCCACGGACGTACTGTCATTTCCTCTCGGCGAAAACGGCGTTTACGATATAAACAACGAGACGGGCGCAAAACTCCTCGGTGATGTTGTCATATCAATGGAAACAGCCTTGAAACAGGCAAAGATATACGATCATTCCCTTGAACGCGAAGTCGGCTTTCTTACGGTACATTCAATGCTCCACCTGCTCGGATACGACCATGAGACGACTCCTCTCGAAGCGGCTAAAATGCACGAAAAGGAAGAAATGATCCTCGAAGAACTTGGGATAACACGAGACGAGGAATTTACCGAAATAAAATGAGATCATTTTTAAAAGCATTTGTTTATGCCGCGGAAGGGATATGGGAAACCGTATGTTCCCAGCGGAATTTCAGATTTCATATCATTGCAGCGGTATATGTTACGGCGTTTTCGTTCTTTTATGAACTTTCAAAAACAGACTATGTACTGCTCGTACTTACGTTTTCATCAGTCATGGCAAGCGAAATGATAAACACCGCAATAGAAAACGCAGTGGATATTTCCGTAAGGGAATATAACAAGACAGCAAAGCTTGCCAAAGACGCAGCCGCAGGAGCAGTTCTTGTAACGGCAGTATTTGCGGTCATAACGGGGATAATATTGTTCTTTGACATCAATGTGATAAAAAGCATAGTAAAATATTATACGGAGAACCTTATATCACTTGCAGGACTGGCAGCGTCCGTTCCTGCGGCGGTTTGGTTCATTTTCGGGATCGGCAGCAACAAGAATGAAAGGAAATATCATGGAGACAAGAAATGAATTTATTACTATCGTAGGAAAGGCAAATGCGGGAAAATCATCGCTGCTGAACGCTCTTACGGGCGAAAAGATAGCAGCCGTCAGCAGCAAGCCTCAGACTACAAGAACGCGCATTTCCGGGATCGTTACCGAAGAAAATACACAGTATGTTTTTATGGACACTCCGGGCGTTCACCGCTCAAAAAATAAACTCGGAGAACATATGAACAAAACAGTAAAAGATTCTATAGCCGATGTTGATCTGATACTTATGGTGTCGGACGTTACGGCTAAAACAGACGACAACGAATTCAACATCATAAAAAGTTTTCATAAGAACGACAAAGTAATACTTATCCTGAATAAAATAGACCTGCTCAAAGATAAGGAAAAACTCGTTCCTATAATTGCAGGTTACAGTAAGCTGTATGATTTTGACGCGATAGTTCCGATAAGCGTTCTTAAAAATGACGGGATAGACATAGTGTGGGACGAAGTAAAGAAATATTCATCGGAAGGTCCCCATTATTTCCCCGACGATTCATTTACCGATCAGCATGAGCAAATTATTGCCTCGGAAATGATCCGCGAGAAAATACTGGAACTTATGAGCGATGAAGTTCCGCACGGGATTGCCGTTATGGTGGAACAAATGAAAGAACGCACAGGTAAAAACGGTGATGATATACTTGACATTTCGGCAACGATATATTGCGAACGTGACTCTCATAAGGGAATGATAATAGGCAAGAACGGTTCTATGCTTAAAAAAATAGGACAGCTCGCAAGAGAAGAACTGGAAAATTTCTTTGAGATAAAGGTCAATCTCCAATGCCGGGTAAAGGTAAAAGAGGATTGGAGAAATAAGGAAAATCTTATACGCAATTTCGGGTTATCAAATAATTCCAATAATATGTAAGCACGATAATGGCAATAATGATAGTAAAGACTTTTGGTATATCACGGAGGCTTTACTATGATAGATAACTATGATGAAAATAAATGGAATAAATTTGAACTCAGCGGACGCGTTGCGGATTATCTCGAATATAAAGGCATAAATTCAAAAATCTTTTCAAACATAAAAGGAGAGCTTTCAAATGCTGACAACGGTAATGGGTGTGGTGATAGCGGAACGCAATTACGGTGAAAGCGATAAGTTCATTGATATCCTTACGGCGGAAGAAGGTATCCTTGAGATCTGTGTGAAAGGCGCAAGAAAGATCACGGGAAAGAATAATTCTTCAACACAGCTTTTTGCATATTCAAAATTTTGCATTGATCGGCGGAATGAGAAATATTACCTCAACAGCAGTGAGCTTATAAGAGTTTTTTACGGGATAAGAACGGATATAGAAAAGGTCGCGCTGGCGGAATATCTTGCGGAAATTGCAGGATACTGCGTTACTTCGGGACAGACGGCAAAGGATATCATGCGGCTGTTCCTGAACTCGCTACACTTTATTTCGGAAGATCTGAGAAGCTGCAGCTTTATAAAAAGCGTTTTTGAAATGCGCTTTTTGTCGGAAATAGGTTTGCTGCCGCAGCTTATAGGCTGCCGCGACTGCTATAAGTATGAAGCGGAGGAAATGTTCTTTATGGTGGACAGATGCTGTCTGCTTTGCGGCGAACATTTCTACGGCAGAGGCTTTGAGGAAAACGAATATCATATCAGACTTACAAGATCTGTTCTTCACGCATTGAGGTTCATATGCCTGTCGGAAATGGAAAAACTTTTCAACTTCAAGCTGGGAGAAAGTTCAATGAAGCTCCTTAACGAGATAACGGAGAAATATATAGTTTCAAGACTGCATAAGGAATTCAAAACACTTGATTTCTATAAACAGATATGCAGCGATGCCTCGACTCACGAAAAAGAAACAACTTAAAACAACGAAAGGAGAACGCTTTTTAGCTGTAACATAACTATGAATAAATATTACGGATCACTTGAATTACATAAAATACTTGAAATGCTTGCGGATAATACTTCAAACGAACGTACACGGGAAATGGCTCTTGCTCTGGAACCTGTGACAGACCTTGAAACAGTAAAGCGTGAAGTCAAAAAAACAGCGCAGGCATTCGATCTGTCGGTAAAGTACGGAACTCCCGCATTTACAGGGTTCAAAGATGTGCGCGGTTCTCTTAACAGAGCAAAGTCCGGCTCAAGTCTTACTTTGAGGGAACTGCTGGATATTGCACAGATGCTTTATCAGATACGCATACTTTCCGATTGGAACATATCGAGAGGAGAGGGAGAAACTCTTCTCGACGACCTTTTCGCATCACTTTCACCGGATAAATATCTGGAGGATAAGATAAAGGAATCTATACTTTCTGAGGACGAAATAGCAGATACGGCAAGTCCAAACCTTGCCAATATCCGCCGCAAGATCGCTCAGGCAGGGATAAGGATCCGCGAAAGCCTTGATAACATCGTAAAAAATTCCGAGATACAAAGATCCTTGCAGGAAAATATAGTTACAATGCGTGACGGAAGATATGTTATCCCCGTAAAAGCCGAACATAAGGGAAAAATACAAGGACTCGTCCATGCCGCATCGTCAAGCGGCGCAACATATTTTATCGAGCCTATCTCCGTTGTAGAAGCAAACAATGAGATACGCGTCCTTCAAGGCGAAGAACAGGAGGAAATAGAACGCATAATCGCCGAATTCAGTTCGGAGTGTGCCGCAAGAGCGGACTCTATTGCCGAAAGCTACCTTATTTGTACGGAACTGAACCTTTATTTTGCAAAATCTAACCTTGCGGCTAAAATGCGTGCAAGTGTACCCGAGATCTCGGACGATGGGCGCATAGATCTTAAAAAAGCAAGACACCCGCTTATTGATAAGAATAAAGTCGTTCCGGTGGATATAAAACTCGGCTATGGCTATCAGGCTCTTATAGTTACGGGTCCGAACACAGGCGGTAAGACCGTTCTGCTTAAAACTACGGGACTTCTTACGGCTATGACCATGTGCGGACTGCTTATTCCCGCAGGTGACGGCAGCCATATTTCGGTCTTTAAAAATATCCTTGTGGATATAGGCGACAAACAAAGCATTGAGGACAGCCTTTCTACGTTCTCATCACATATGAGCAGCGTAGTTGAAATTTTAAAGATCGCGGATAATGATTCACTTATCCTGTTTGACGAACTCGGTTCGGGAACAGACCCGGTCGAAGGCGCGGCGCTGGCTGTTTCGATAATAGATGAATTAAAGGAAAGAGGCAGCAAACTTCTTGTTACAACGCATTATCAGGAACTGAAACTTTATGCTATAGAACGTGAAGGCATAGAGAACGCTTCCTGTGAATTCGATATGGGATCGATGCAGCCTACTTACAGGCTGATAATAGGTTCTCCGGGAAGATCAAACGCTTTCTCCATATCGGCAAAGCTCGGTATGCCCGAAAAAATCATTGAGAACGCAAGTTCTCTCGTTTCTAACGAAAATCAGCGTTTTGAAGAAGTTATCTCAAAGCTTGAAGAGACTCGTATCGAACTCGAAAAACAAAAAGCGGCAGCCGAAGAACTTCGGAAGGAAAACGAAAGGAAGCTTTCCGAACTTGAAAGCGAGATCGATGCTCTCAATAAACGCAAGGAAGATGAGATCGCCAAGGCAAGAACTCAGGCTATGAGGATCGTCGAAAGCTGCCGTATGCAGGCTGACGCGCTTATGGACGAGCTGAATGACATAAAGAAACAGAAAGACAAAGAGAATTTCTCGCAGCTTGCGGCAAATGCGCGCTCCAGAAACAAAGCCGCTCTTAACAAAATGTTCGATACCGCAAATCCTATCGTTGCCGCGGAGCATAAGGAGTATATCCCGCCCCGCCCGTTTAAGAGAGGAGATAACGTTGCTATCGTTGACATAAACAAAAAGGGGATACTTGCAAGCGATCCCGACTCATCGGGAATGGTATTTGTGCAGTCGGGGATCATGAAAACCAAGATCAGCATAAAAAAACTTCGTCTTATCGAACCCGAAAAGGTAACATATCAGAATAAAAAAGTCTCCGCAAAGGGCGTAAAAAGCAAAATGGAGCGTTCATCATCTTTGGAACTTGACATAAGAGGTCACGCGGTGGACGAAGGTATACACAAAGTGGATATGTTCATCGACAATGCGGTGCTTTCAGGCGTCGGAATGGTAACGATAATCCACGGAAAGGGAACAGGCGTGCTCCGACAGGGAATACAGAAACACCTGAAGTCACACCCGTCGGTAAAAAGTTTCCGCGCAGGACTTTTCGGCGAAGGCGAGGACGGAGTAACGATAGTTGAGTTAAAATAAAAAAATAAGGTGTTCGCATTGAATAAAAGATCAGTGTTAAGCAGGAAATTTATTATTTTATGGTCGGTCGTGGTATTATTTTCACTTGCAGGGATAGTTTTGTTAAATAACAATATTTTTCTTAATACAGATTATGAAACAGAAATGTCCTATGAAGAAAAGTGTGACATTTTTGCGCCGGTAATAGAAAGAAATTACCATAAAATGTCAAATCGGGGGGGGTACTCCGACTATGGAAGTGAGATCTGCAAAATATATATTTCAACGACCGATGACAATGATGTAAGAAAACAGATCCTCAACAAAGTGCAAAAGCTCTCCGATGAAATATGCACAGGCTGTCAGAATGATCGTGATAAGGTTAAAGCTATAGCTTACTGGGTCGCTGAAAATATTTATTATAATCATACAGCTGCGGAAACAAGCGTAAATTCCGATACTATAAGCCTTGAAACGACTCTTGAACTGAAAACCACAACTTGCGCGGGATATTCAAATATCTTTTCGGCATTGTGCAGTATGCAGGATATATACTGTCTTAATTTAAGAGGCGGTTCGGGTTGGAAAGAGGACGATCCTGACTGGCTCTTGAACTGCCCTATGAACCATGAGTGGAACGCAGTCCTGCTTGACGGTGAATGGGTATATGTTGACACGACTTGGATCTCACCGAATACATATGACAGCGACGGGTATCATAAATCCGAAAATTACAATGATGAATATTTTGGTATGTCGGCTGAATATATGAGTTTTGAGCATAGGATCGACCTTATAGACCACAGAGATTTTAAAAATGCGCTTAATTAAAAAACAATAGAGCAGGTGATACATATATGGATTTTTCAGCAGCAATATTCGATCTTGACGGAACGCTTATAGAGTCAAATTCGGTGTGGGCAAAGATCGACAAGATAATTCTCAGCAAAAGAGGGATACCTTGTTCGGACGACTTTGCGGCAAAGCTTTCTTCGCTCACTTATGAGGGCGCCGCAGAGGAGATGCACAAACTCGGCGTAAAAGAAGATACACAAAGCCTGATAAAGGAATTCAACGAACTTGCGGTACAGGAATACAGATATAATGTATTCCTTAAAGACTACGCTAAAGAATATCTTGAATATCTGAAAAACAGGGGAGTAAAGCTTGCGCTGGCAACAGCTTCACCGAAGGAACTCTATGAGCCTGTTCTACGGCATAACGGTGTATACGGCTTCTTTGACGTATTCTGTACAACATCAGAAGCGGGCAAAAGCAAGGATCACCCGGATATTTACCTGCTTGCGGCTTCAAAACTCGGAGTCCCTCCGACAGAATGTGTCGTTTTCGAGGACGTGCTGAACGGCATTATAAGCGCCAAAAATGCAGGAATGACGGCAATAGGAGTTTATGATGCATATTCATCGGAAGATATTGTTACGATAAGATTGCGTTCTGATAGATTTATTATGAATTTTTTGGAAATGATGTAATATTTTTTACAAAATATATTGAAAAATAAAAATAAAAGTTGTATAATAAATATGATACTATTTCAAGGAGGTACTTTGCAGATGGACTCTTATATCGTTCGCCAAGCTATCGTTAACGGCAAACACGATACCATCGGATATGAGATATTGTACACCGATAACAGCTTCAGTTCGGAAAATACAGATGACGCTTCGGCTGCAAACGCTATTGAAAATTTTCTGTCCTCTATGGACAGCAGTAAGTTCCTTGACGGAAAAACAGCGTTTCTGACCTTTACATCAAATCTTCTGGAGAAAAATATCCCCAAAATGTTTTCTACAAATAAGCTTGTTATACAGATAGAGGATTCGCTCATTACAAATCCGTTCTCACAGGGACTTATTGAAAAATATAAACAAAGCGGTTACAGGATCGCTGTTGTGGATTTTGAATTTGCCCCGAGATTTTTCGGGATATTGGATATGGTGGATTACATAAAGGTGAATTTCTCTTCAATGAATGATAATCCGTCAATTGAAAATATTGTAAATATAGGAAAGTCGTTCGGCAAAAAGATCGTTGCTTATAACATTGATACACAGGAAGCATACAATAAAGCAAAAATGCTCGGCTGTACCTACTTCCAAGGCTCTTTTGTATCGGAGAAAATGCCTTCCGAGATCAAAAAGGTAAATTATCTGCAAAGCAACTTCTTCCTGCTTATGGTAGCTGTTACCAAGGACGAGCCGGATATCGACGAGATAGAAAATATCATTTCAAGAGATGTGTCGCTCACATTTTCACTGTTAAAACTTGTAAACTCCGCATACTTTGCACTGAGGAACAGAGCACATTCCGTAAAACAGGCACTTGTGATACTCGGTCTCGGACAGCTCAAACAGTGGATATATCTCCTCAGCTTCAAGCAGGACGACGGCTCGATGCCGGACGAACTTATCAAAATATCTTTCCTGAGAGCAACATTCGCAAGCGAACTTCTGGATTCTGCGGAAAATATGCCTATATCCCGCTCGGAAGCATACCTTATGGGAATGTTCTCTACGCTGGGAAAACTCATGCAGATGCCTTTGGCGGAAGTTCTGGAACAGCTGCCTATAAGCGATGAGATAAAGAACGCACTTCTTTCATATGAAGGACGTGCAGGAATACTCTACAAACTTATACTTGCTTACGAGAAAGCCGATTGGAGCAGTATGTCCCAATGCGCGGCACAGCTCGGTATACCGCAGTCAATGATCGCACAGAAATACTTTGAGTGCGTGGAAAATGTAAATAACATCTGGAACGGACTTACCAAGTCAAGCGATGCCGATGAGGAAGAAACTTTGTAAAATTTCAAAAAAATGCTTGACATTGGCAGGAAAGTATGCTATAATAATTATTGCCGCGTGCTGCGGGCTTGTTTAAGTGCGCTTTGCGCCGCCCGACTGCAGCGAGTTTATGGAAAAGGCAGGTGCCGAAAATGTACGCAATAATCGAAACAGGCGGAAAACAGTATCAGGTCAAGGAAGGCGACGAGATCTTTATCGAGAAGCTGGACGTTAACGCAGATGATACCGTTACCTTTGATAAGGTAATAGCCGTAGGAAAGGACAGCGGTCTTGATGTGGGATCTCCCTATGTAGGCGGAGCAGCTGTTGAAGCTAAGGTCATCAAGAACGGTAAGTCCAAGAAGATCACTGTTTTCACCTATAAGCCCAAAAAGGGTTCTACCCACAAAAAACAGGGTCACAGACAGCCTTATACAAAGGTTCGCATCGACGCTATCAAAGCGTAAAACAGGAAAATCAATTTTCCGTACTGGAGGTGTATTTTAAATGGCACATAAAAAAGGTATGGGCTCCACCAAGAACGGCAGAGATTCCGAATCGAAACGTCTTGGTGTAAAGAGAGCTGACGGACAGCATGTTCTTGCAGGAAATATAATCGTAAGACAGAGAGGCACTCATATCCATGCCGGAACAGGCGTTGGAAAGGGTTCTGACGATACACTTTTTGCAATGGTCGATGGAAAGGTAAAATTCGAGAGAGTCGGACGCGACCGCAAGAAAGTAAGCGTTTATACTGATTGATGATCTTATATCCCGCTGTATGTGCTGCATACAGCGGGATATTTTTTTATTAAGATATATACTCAGATGAATAGAAGTTTCTAAGGAAGTAGAACCATGATAAAAGAAATTGAGAAAAAAGATATTCCTGAATGTGTACAGGTTATCAGAAACAGTTTTATAACGGTTGCAAATGAATTTGGATTTTCTGCGGATAATGCGCCGCGATTTACGGCTTTTGCTATAAGTGCCGATAGGCTGAATTATCAATTGGAAATTGAACGCAGGATCATGATCGCATATTGCCTTGACAGTGGAAAAATAATAGGGTACTATTCTTTGCTTTGGCAGGATGATCGCCAATGTGAACTCAATAATTTATGTGTTCTTCCGGAGTATCGCCATGAGGGTATCGGTGCTGCTTTGCTGCACGATGCTTTTGACAGAGCCAAAAAAGAAGGATCTAAAAAAATCAGCATCGGGATCGTAGAAGAAAATAAGGTTTTGCGAAAATGGTATGAAAATCATGGTTTTCTTCATGTTGGCACGAAGAAATTTGATTTCTTTCCTTTCACCTGCGGGTATATGGAAAAGGACTTGTGATCGGTCGGAATTATGAAAATTTGGATCCGGGAGGAAGAATTGAATGAAAGCTTTAGTAATGAATTGCAGCCCTGTAAAAACCGGAGCAACAGCGGAGATCGTAAGTATTATTTCAAAATGTCTTATGGAACGTTATGAAGTCAGAAGCATATGTATTGACGATTTCAATTTTAATTTTTGTAAAGGCTGCAGGACTTGCCACCGTACCGCAAAATGTGTTCTGAATGATGACATTGAAAAAATCATCGAAAACTATGAGTGGGCGGATATTATCATATCCGTATCGCCTTCTTATTGGGCGGATATTCCGGGGCAGTTTAAAGCTTTTATTGACAGATGTACTCCATGGTGCAACACCCATGAGCCACACGCAGCTTTAAGTTCAGGAAAGAAAGGTTATGCAGTGGCTTTAAGGACCGGAACGAGTATGAGGGAATGTCAGCGTATTTTTGAAAGCATCGAACATTTTTACGGGCATATGGAGATCGAATGCTGTGACAGACTGGGTTTATGTTCAGTGGAGTATAAAGAAGCTGTGGAACAGAGGAAAGATGAGATCATAGAGTTCTGCAGCAAGATCTAACAAACATACGGCTTGTATTAAGATCGGCAGTAACGCAGCAGGATTCATTAAAAAGAGCATTTGAGGAGTAATGTATGTCAACAAGTAAGGAATATTTGAACTTTTTATTAGAGCAGTTGTCCGCTCTTGACGGAATATCGTACCGTATGATGATGGGCGAATACTTGATATATTATCGCGGTAAGGTCGCCGCTTATATTTGTGACGGACGTTTTTTGGTAAGACCTGTTCCGTCGGCAATAAAAATGCTGCCCGATGCTGAATATGATGCAATAAGTGAAGGCGGCAGGAAGAAATTACTTCGGGTCGATAACGTTGATAACAGAGATTTTTTAACGGATCTGTTTATTGCAATGTATGACGAATTGCCCGAACCAAAGCCTAAAAAGAAGAAAAAGGCAAATAAAAATTCATCTGAATAATTTGATTTGCGGAGGAAAAGCAAAATGGAAAGGCGTGCCGATACCGATCGTAACAAGAAGTGACAGTTATTATGATCTTGAAATGAGTCCGTTTGGCAAAGACGGCTGCACATTCGCTCTTGTCAGGAAAACGGCTGAAAAGGAGATCGTTCATACACCGGAGGAATATGATTTCCCCGATTCCTTATATCAGGAACATTGGGAAAAAGCTGAAGCTTATGGCGTTCTCGGCTTGGACGGCACACTGTTGGCTTGCATTGAAGTTTGTCCCGAAGAATGGTCAAACAGGCTTATGGTAACAGAGTTATGGGTATCGGAAAATCTCCGCAGTCAAGGTGTCGGCAAAAAGCTGATGGATAAAGCAAAGGATATAGCACTTCATAAGAACAGACGCGCAATTATTTTAGAAACGCAGACCTGCAATACAAATGCAATAGGATTTTATCTTCATGAAGGCTTTGAACTGATCGGCTTTGACACTTGCTGTTACACAAACAATGATATCGGCAGACGGGAAGTAAGGCTTGACCTTGGGTATTTCTTTCACAGAGATGCGCGGAGATCTTGAACGTTAACTTTATATGAAAGGAACTTGATTTTATGAAAAAAGAAGAATTATATACTTCGTTCAGCAAAAAGTATGATGAATTACAAAAGGCTTTGACCGGAACAGACATTAAAGCAATAAGAGAGTTGACATTGGAAGTGCACGCCATGATCCATCCGGCTGAAATATCAGGCGGAACAGAAAAAACACTTGCCGATCATATTCTGGATCATATGTTGTCCGGAAATCAGAACAAGATAGTTCCGAGAGAAGATCATGATGTGGATCTGCATTATGCAGGAACAAACAAAGTGCCTTTGTGCTGGCAATTCTGGCATACATACCGCATTGAAGATCTGGTAAGTAATATTTTAATGGCAGATCAAGATCAGATATTTAACAAAGAATGGCAGAAAAGGATCGGCGCTTCTATTACAGATACAGGAAATGCACTTGAATTTGATGAAGCAGTTGAATTCGGGAAAAAGATAGATGTATTTGCTCTTCGTGATTATATGATCGAGGTAGGAAAAAATACACGGCATATATTAGAAAATTTGACACTTGAGCAGATACAGTCAATGGTGCCGGAAGAGTGGGTAATGCGTATATTGGAAGAAGGCGGAGTGACTACTGATTTTCGTTCAGTGTGGCTGCTTGTATTCTGGGGCAGATTGACAAGAGGCGGCATGATCTTAACTCCCATGACAAATCACCACATGATGCATTTACCGCCTTGTCTTAACAATTTGCCGATCTTGGGTGAATAAATACGTTTCTTAAAAAATAAAATGTAAAATTATGTCTTGAAATATTTGACAAAGTATGATATAATGTGTAATATCATAAAAAATGAGGAAGAATGAAATATTAAAATGAAAAAGCTGCTCAGAACAAAGTTTAGCAGCTTTTTAACTCAATTGAAATGAAGGCTGATAATATGAAAAAAGCAATTATTATGACGTGCATTTGTATTTTAGGTTCTGTCATTTCAATAATTGCTTATTTCGGCTCGGAAAAATATTCGGAACATATTTCATCAACGATAGTTACGCTTTCAAGCGAACAGTTGGCGGGCGTCGGATATACCGAAGCTACAACATTTGACGACAGGGATCTGTGGGAAGGCGGAGATTATACATATACATACTCCAACGCAAAAAGTGAGACAGAAACGGTTTCGACCGTGGTTTTCCCTATAGATATAAACGTTGCCGCCGCCGAAGAACTTATCAATATAAAGGGGATAGGCGAGGTCACCGCAGAAAGTATAGTTTCTTATAGAAATGAACACGGGTATTTTCATTCTATTGAAGAACTTTTAAATGTTGACGGGATAGGTGAAAAGACGTTGGAGAAAATGCGGGAATATATTTTTATTTCGCCTGATATTGCCGAAGAAATAAAGGAGACGGAAACAGTCACCGAGAATAGCATTTCCGCAAATACAGCAGATATATTTCCTATAGAACTTAACACAGCAACAGCGGAAGAGCTCATGCAGATAAACGGGGTAGGGGAAGTTACGGCAGCTGCGATAGTGGAATATGCCCAAACAGTAGGATTTAAAAAGGTTTCGGATCTTATGAACGTAAAGGGGATAGGCGAGAAGAAGTTTGAAAATATCAAGCCGTATGTGTATGTTGACGGTGAAGTCAATGATTGACCGATCTTACTGATATCATTTGTCATCATCCTTTATAAGCTCGTGTATCTGTACATTTCTTCCGGCTTTCATATCTGCTAATCTTCTTTCAAGTTCCGCAATATGTTCGGGATCGTAAAAAGGATCGGCGTTAACGTCAAAGGGTATGCGCTGTTCTCTGCCAACTTTAACAAGGAACATATTGATAGCTGTTGACATATTAAGTCCCATATTTTTTAAAGCTTTTTCGGCATTAAGTTTAACATCATCATCAACACGCAAATTAATTTGTGTCATATACAACACTCCTTTTAGGTACTATTATATCATATTATTATATACATTGTCAAGCAGATTTATATACAAAATTAATATGTTGTTTTTGTAAATTTTCATTTTTTTACAAAATTAATTCTCATTTACGTTTATTAGTTTTTTCTTTTCTTTTGTTAATCCTAATACATAATCTGCTGAAATATTGTAAAATAAGCATAGCTTTACAATGCAATCTATTCTCATGTCTCTTTTGCAGTTTTCCCAGTGTCCTACGGTGGCGTCTGACACGCTGCAAATAGTTGCTATGTCTTGTTGTTTAAGATCGTGATCTATCCTTAAATCTCTGAAAATTTGTCTATAATCCATAGTTTTCAATCTCCTTTTTTATATTTTACTACAAATTGTAGAAAAAATGTTGACATACTACTATTAGTAGTGGTATAATATTATTACAAATCCTACAATTTGTAGTTTTTATAATAATATTTCAAAGAAAGGAGCGAATTATCCCATGCATTATTAATACCGGCAGCGAACATTTCAAAACAGGTCATTCCTGTGTTTCGCTGCTGTATAAGGGCGGTAATGGGCATATTTAAAAATTTACAAAGTTTGAAAGGAGATCCTAATATGAAGTGTTATCCACAGGTATATGTAATGAATAGTTTTGAGGCGGCAAAAACATATTGTAAGGCATTTGGCGCGGAAATAACAGTGGAGATCAAAAACAGCAGCGAAACTGCCTATGAACATTGTGTCTTATCGGTAAATGGCGAAGGTATCCTTGCATTAGCGGAAGCGAAAAAACCTTACGATGTAGGATACATTCAAAATATGAGGTTAGAAACCATGACTTTTAACGCTTTTGAGTTAGGAACTGTTGATGCGGTCAAGAATGCATTTGATATACTAAGCAATGGCGGCGTTATTATTGAAGAAATCCATGAATATCCGTGGAGTTCATGCGGCGCTACTGTTATTGATAAGTATGGCGTGTGTTGGTGGATATCTATTTAAATTTAACGGTAAAGTGTTTTCTATGTTTATAAGAATTTGAACATTAAAGTTTGTTGTTCCGGTGTGTTTAAAAGCGCACACCGGAACCGTTATTTTAGACAGCATAGATCTTATTGGAACAAGATCAGTAATAAGCAAAATTTGACAAGTTGGTGTTTTTATGATATAATCATACTGTTTGGGTAGTTGTCCGACAAATCGAAATATATGGAGGAGACATAAAAACAGATGAAAGTCATCGTTCACGAAATGGAGTATAAAGGCGGACAAATGGTGTCTGATTTGCGACTGAGACATTATTCCAACTCTGATTATCAAAAATACAGAAGAGTTTACGAAGAATGTTTCCATGACATGAGAGCGGCATTGCAGCGGTTTCCTGTCGATATTTGCGCGAGTCGGGAAAAGCTGGAACAGGAAAAAGGTAATATCTATATCCATGAAGTCGGCGGAAAATTGATCGGCTCTGTTGCGATATACGGAAATGAAATTGATGATTTGATCGTGGCAAAGGATTTTCAACGGCAAGGTCATGGCGAGGCGTTGCTGCAGTTTGCGGTCTCTTTTCTGCAAAGAAGCCATATCGCCCCGATCATACTTCATGTCGCCGATTGGAATCAAGGGGCGATCAAGATGTATTTAAAAAACAGATTTGACATTGTCAGTACGGAAGTAGTGGAATAATATATGATACTGCCGACGGCGCCGATATTGTTCATTTCCATATAGACAACATCTAATTTGTGGAGGGTAGGCGCAAAATTTTCATAGACGAAAGATACATTTCACGTTTAGGTGGTATATGTACGTGTCAAACAAAACGACTATATAATATTATCGGATATTTATCCGACAAATCGGGATTTGAAAGCGTGATAATATGGTAGTCAAGGAATTTGGAATAAATAATAAGGAAATTATTGTTTTACTTCATGGCGGCGGGTTGTCTTGGTGGAATTATACAGATGAGATAAAACTTCTTCAAGATAAATTTCATATCATTATTCCTGCTTTAGACGGTCATTCCGATAGTGATTTAGATTTTACTTCTATCGAAGATAATGCCGCGCGAATTATTAAATACATAGACGAAAAATTTAATGGGAAAGTGTTGCTGATCAGCGGACTGTCATTGGGTGGTCAAATCTTATTGGAAATTCTCTCTCAACGAAATGATATTTGCAAATTTGCAATAATTGAAAGCGCACTTGCCATTCCTATGCCTATAACGCAAAGTTTGATCAAACCAAGTATAAAGCTCAGCTATGGGTTGATACATAAAAAATGGTTTTCAAAACTGCAAATGAAGAGTTTGAAAATTCGGAGCGACCTATTTGATAATTATTATCGGGATACTTGTATAATCACAATTGATAATTACATCAGGTTTATGAAAAGTAATTCATCATATCGTGTAAATCCGAATTTATCCTTATGTCAAGCAAAAGTGTTGATATTTGTCGGCGGCAGAGAACGACCTGTTATGAAAAGATCTGCTAAATTGATTCGTAGCATTATCCCAAACAGCAAAATGATTTCGGTAAAAGAATATCATCACGGAGAATTGAGTATTAACCACGCAGATAAGTATGTGCAGTATATAACAACACTGATGAAATAAATTTAGGAGTATATGAATGAAAACGTTTGACGAACTTATCCTCACAAACTATTCTCATAAGGATTGTACTCCTTTAATGAATATTATGAGATTGCCGGAAAATGAAGCCTTTGTTTTAGCTGCTAAATTTACAGAAGAACATTCTGAAACTACATCTTTTTATAGATTTGCAGATTTTGATAATTATTATTTATTGCAAAAAAAGCAAGGTGAATATTTATATTCACGTTTTGTTGAATTAGGCGGTATGCCTGAGGAAAAACACCCGCTTTCATTTGTAATAGAGGGCAGTGACTATCTTTATGATTGGTTTGATGGAGGAATAATTTCAAAACTGTGCCTAAGAGATAGGAAGAACTTGCCGAACAGATTTTTGTTACAAGACAGGCAGTTAGCAGGTGGGAGAACGGCGATACGATCCCGAACGTTGATACGCTAAAACTGCTGTCAAAATTTTTTGATGTTTCGGTAAACACACTTCTCGGTTCTCCAAGAAAACTTATTTGTCAATGCTGCGGAATGCCGCTTGACGATGACGGGCAAATAAGCAGTGAGCCTGACGGAGATCTCAACGAGGATTACTGTAAGTGGTGTTATACTGACGGAAAATTTGTTTACGAAAGTATCGAGGAATTGACGGATTTTTTGGTTGAGCATATGTCAAATGAAAACTTTCCGCCCGAACAGGCAAGAAAGTTTTTTGAATCTCAACTCCCGCAGCTTGGACATTGGAGAAAAACGGATAAATAAAGTGTTGATCTAATATCTGAAATCAAAAAAAGAAAACATTTAATGATTTCAGATCATTGTACATAAAAACCTTTGTATATACGGGTTAGAACCGAAATGGCTGTATTTGGAAACGAGCATTAATTTCGCTAAATGCTATAAGTTTCGCGTACTTCGGTGCGCGGAATACAGCAACGTCCGAATGGACAAAGTATTCCGCGCAAATTAGAGCCGCCACTCCACTAAAAATTTGTGAAAATGGCGGCTCTAATTACGCGATAACTCTTATTTAGGGAAATTGCGGACTTAACAAAACGGAAGCGAAAAGGGAAGTCCATCTGAGCGACTCCGTAGCCGTGACATCGTAGCTGTTATTGATCCTCTTCAACCCCTGTTATCCCTACGATCTTGTCTTACGTTTTGTCATTCGGACACGCTAAAGGATCAACTTCTGACGGTTTTAAAGGTTCCATATATACTTCATTCGTATATTTGTTCTTTTTAGCTCGTTTGTAGTGCTTTTCACATAGAGTGTTTTCCTGTTCTGACAAAGTGAAAAGTACCTTTGGATATATAATAAAAAAGTGGACAAGTATGAAATAATAGAAGACAGAAAAAGGAGGAATAAAAATGTCTTCAA
>CANQPX010000022.1 GCA_947625915.1 uncultured Clostridia bacterium | reverse complement strand
GAAGCGGTTTGCATAGAGGTTCAGCGCATCTTTGACAGCTGCTCTGACCGCGACTGCATCTATGAGCTTCCGGTCACTTTGTGCGAAGACTCTGCCGAGATAACGGACGATATGAACATAGTAAAGCCTCGTTGTATCGAAGTTGATGCAGTCTGCATTTCGGTGGATTCTGTTCCGTTCAAATCGGGATATTACTCGGTAGATATTACTTACAGATTCAAAGTCACTGCGGAAGCGTATGCAAAGACTTTCTGCCAGCCCACTATGGGAACTCTGCTCTGTGGCACTGCGCTGTGGAACAAGAGAGTTATCCTCTACGGCGGCGAGGGAAATGCAAAAGTTTTCACCAGCGAACAGGAATTCCCCGTAACCATAAGCGAGGATTGCTGCTCATGCGAAAAAGGCGCAAGTTCTTCCGCTCCGAAAGCTACTATCCAGATAGTCGATCCCGTTGCTCTGGACGCAAAACTTATTTGCGTTCCATGCACAAACGAACAGGATCACGGTCCGCAGAACTGCTGCTGCCCTAATCCTTGTCCGAAGCCCGGTCTGGAAAGAACTCTGGCAGTATCCGTAGGATTGTTCTCGATCATACAGCTTTCACGCCCAGTATCGATGATAGTTCCCGCGTATGATTACTGCATACCTTGCAAGGACTGCTCGACTTCGGCGGCATCGGAGGCTCCCTGTGATATTTTCGACAGGATAGAATTTCCTACCGAGCAGTTTTTCCCGCACCCAAGCGGAAATGATAACTGCAAGTGCGGCTGCTGCGATACGGGAAAGGACGATAACTCGTCCTGCGACTGCTGATATGCCGATAACAAAAACGCTGCCGTTTTCCGCGGCAGCGTTTTTGATTTTAAAGAAACTGAAAAGTTTTAAAATTTTGTTAATTTGCGCCCTTTTACGGCGCGGCAGGACTAAGTTCCGTATTGACGAAATGAAAATTTAATGGTATAATGTATATTGGTAAAAATTTATCGGGAGTAATGTAATGGGAAAATTAATAGTTCTGGACGGTCTTGACGGCAGCGGAAAGACCACTCAATTTGAGATAATGATAAAAAAACTTTCGGAACAACATTCCGTAAAGGCAATAAGTTTCCCCGATTATGAAAAGCCTTCTTCCGCTTTGGTGAAAATGTACCTTAACGGCGAGATCGCCGATAACGCCGAGGACGTCAACGCTTATGCCGCGTCAAGCTTTTACGCCGTTGACAGATACGCAAGCTACAAAATGTTCTGGGAAGATAACTACAGGCGGGGAGAATTTATCTTGGCAAGCAGATATGTTTCTTCAAACGCTATCCACCAGATGGTCAAGCTTCCGGAAGAACAATGGGACAGCTACCTTGACTGGCTCGACGATTACGAATACGGCAAACTTGGACTTCCCAAGCCGGATATGGTGATATTTCTCGATATGCCTGTGGAAATTTCCCAGAAGCTTATGTCGGAACGCTACCACGGCGACGAGAGCCGCAAGGATATCCACGAGGCAAATGTAAATTATCTGCGTTCCTGCCGCAGATCGGCACTTTACGCAGCGGAAAAGCTGGGCTGGAAAGTTATACCATGCAGCAGTGACGGAAAACCTCTGCCGATAGAAGATATCAGCAGTAAAATTCTGGAATTATTAAGACTGATAGAGGAATGATATGTAAAATGCTCGATTTCAGGGTTATTGAACTTTCGGACAGACCTTGGGTCACGGAACTTCTGAAATTATCCGACTTCAAAGGCTGTGAATATAATTTCGCAAACAATATCGCTTGGTACAGGCTCTATAAAGCAACGATCTGCCGCTACAAGGATTTTTATATCTCACGTTCGGAAAAATACGGATTGAGGTTTACCTTTCCCGCGGGGAAAGGCGACTACAGGGATCTTTTCCTGACGCTGAAAAAAGAAGCGGAGGAAAACGGTTCACCGCTGATCGTAAATTCGGTCACAAATGAAGAACTGGCAATTTTTGAGGAGCTTTTCCCCGATATGTACACCGTTTCCTGTGATGAAGCGGACTCCGACTACATTTACGAAGCGGAAAAGTTACAGACGCTTGCAGGCAAAAAATACCACCAGAAACGGAACCATCTGGCAAGGTTCCGCGAAAATAATTGGGAATATCACGATATGACCGAAAAAGACTTTGACGACTGCATAGAGTTCGCGGCGAGGAAATATGATCTTGACAACGCTTACGACGATGAATCAAAAGTTGCGGAACAGTTCGCTATAAATACTTTTATGAACAGTTTCGGCGAACTCGGACTTAAAGGCGGAGTCATCACCGTCGATGGAAAGCTTGAAGCCTTTACGATCGGCGACGGGATAAATTCCGACACATTCGATATCCACATCGAAAAGGCGAACGCCGACATACAGGGCGCATATGCCGCCATAAACAACGAATTTGCACTTTCCGCGGCAAAAGGCTATACCTACATCAACCGCGAGGAAGACCTCGGCTTGGAAGGGCTCCGCAGATCAAAGCGTTCATATCACCCTGCGTTCATGCTCCAAAAAAATGTTGTAACATTCAAATAACTTTAAGGAGGAGATCAATATGATCTATGTTTTTCTTGCGGAAGGCTTTGAAGAGACCGAAGCCGTTGCTCCCATCGACCTTTTAAGACGCTGCGGAAAGGAAGTTTACACCGTGGGCGTAGGGGACAATATTATCAAAAGTTCCCATAATATCCCTGTTTTCACCGATACGGAAGATCTGCTGATAGAATTCAACAGCGATCTTGAAATGATAGTTCTTCCCGGAGGTATGCCCGGAACGGTAAATCTCGAAAAGTCCAAAGTTGTACAGGCGGCTATAGACTACTGCGCAAAAAATAACGTTCTTATAGGAGCAATATGCGCGGCACCGTCTATACTCGGACACAAAGGCTTGTTAAAAGGCAAAAAAGCCGTTTGCTACACAGGCTATGAAAAAGAACTCGAAGGCGCGGAAGTCCTTGATGTTCCCGCTGTTATCGACGGGAACATAATTACCGCAAGAGGAGCGGGAGTTGCCGTCGATTTCGGCTTGAAACTTATTGAAGCGCTTATTTCAAAAGAACGCAGCGACAAGATCAAAGAAGCGATATTATGTCCGTGACCGCAGACAAAAAATTTTTGCGGCAGAAATACAAGGCTTTGCGCGCAGAAATGCTCCCTGAGAACAAAAGATCTTATGACGAACGGATATTTGAAAGGATCGTTTCGCTTGATGAATATAAACGCTGCGATCTGCTGTTAACGTATGTTTCCACAGAAACAGAAGCTGACACGTTCCGACTGTTAGAGCATACTTTCCGCTGCGGAAAGACCGCAGCCGTCCCGAAAAGTCTTGACAAAAACGGGAATATGGCTTTTTTTGAGATACGTTCCTTTGACGAACTGGAAAAAGGATATTTCGGGATATATGAGCCTATCACGGAAAAATGCAGGGAAATTTCCCGCTTTGACGGAGGGATATGCATCGTTCCCGCGCTTTCTTACGATAAGGACGGACACCGTCTCGGCTACGGCAAAGGCTTTTACGACCGTTTTTTGTCCGCACACAGGGAGCTGCTCAAAATAGGGATATGCTATTCCGAATGTATGGAAGAACATCTTCCGTGCGGAGAATATGATGTTCCGGCGGATATCGTAATTACGGAAAAATTTGTTGAAGATCACAGAAAGGAAAAGAATTCTGATGGTAAATAAAGAAATTACCGAGGATAACGTTACATTGGACGACATACGGGAAAGCATACCGGATGAACTTCCCGCAGACGCCGCCGTGGAAGAAGAAACTTCCGCTGCGGAAGTAACTGCGCCCGATGATGCGGAGAGTATGCCCGATACTGCGGAAGCTGTCGGCAGCGATGAGACAGAAAAACTCACGGACAATGACATCAATGAAAATGAAGATGAAGAAGCATATGAAGAATTGCCCGAACCGCGTTACAAAGAAACTAAACGGCGCAAAAAACGCGGTCATACTCATATAATTTTCGGAGTTATCCTTAGTGTGGTAATTATTTCCGTATCTATCCTTGCGGCTGTTTTTGCACTTAAATGCGCAAAAGAACTTTTCGGCATAGGAAAATCCGATATCGAGTCCGTCGTTGAGATACCTATGGGTTCAAGCACAACGGATATCGCGGAACAGCTTTTCAGAGAAGGTATAATCGCAGATCCGTCATTATTCAAGCTTTTCTCTAAAATAAAAGGAGCGGACGGAACATATATCGCAGGAACACATATACTTTCCCCGAACATGGACTACAGCACGATCATTGAAACTTTGCAGGAAGAAGTGGAAGAACAGCGCGAAACGGCGGATATCGTCTTCCCGGAAGGCATAACGATATTTGAAGCGGCGCAGAAGCTTGAAGAAAAAGGCGTTTGCGATGCGGATGAATTTATAAAAGTGTTCAATTCTTCCAGCTTCGGCTTTGATTTTGAGGAAAAAGTCAAGGTCAGCGCTATGAAGTTCTATAAGATGGAAGGCTACCTTTTCCCCGATACATATCAATTCTACCTTGATGAAGATCCGAGAGTAGTGGCTAAGAAATTCTATAAAAACTTTGAAGCACGCATTACGCCGGATCTGTACGGAAGAATGGACGACCTGCAAATGGATCTGGAAGAAGTCCTGACGCTTGCTTCAATGGTGCAGGCGGAAGCGTCAAACACAAGAGATATGAAAAATGTCGCTTCGGTCTTTTATAACCGTCTGAACGATCCCGATGAATTCCCGCTTTTGCAGTCGGATCCTACAACAAACTATGTGGAAGACATTATTATGCCGAATATTGAGGTAAAGTCGGAAAAAATATTTGAAGCATATGATACATACCGCGGCGCGGGACTTCCTCCCGGACCGATATGCAACCCGGGACTTGACGCTATAAACGCTGTGCTTTACCCGTCTGAAACGGATTACTACTTTTTCTGTTCAAATCTTGAAACGGGAGAATTCTATTACGCAAGGACTCTCGAAGAACATGAACAAAATCTTGTTGAAGCAGGTCTGGTACAATGATCTTCGGAGGTCTTTATGCAGATAGATAAACTTGAAGTCCTTGCTCCAGCAGGAGATACCGAAAGGCTGAACGCGGCGGTAGATTACGGCGCTGACGCCGTTTATCTGGGCGGAAAAACTTTCGGAATGAGAGCGGGTCCGAAAAATTTCACATATGATGAATTAAAGTCGGCGGTGGAACTTTCTCATTCAAGAAATGTCAAGGTCTACCTTACCTGCAATACTCTCCCGAGAAACGATGAGATACCTTACTTCAGACAGTTCATGGAAGAAGCCGTTTCAAGCGGCGTTGATGCGGTGATAGTCGCGGATCTGGGACTTCTTTCGCTGGTAAAAAAATATGCTCCCGATATGGAGATCCATATGTCCACGCAAACGGGGATAGTTAATTATGTGACAGCTTCGGAACTTTACAATATGGGAGTAAAGCGTGTAGTTGTGGCAAGAGAACTTTCTCTGGAGGAGATCGCGGAGATACGGGCTAAAACTCCCGCAGAACTGGATATAGAAGCTTTCGTCCACGGAGCAATGTGTATGTCTTTTTCGGGAAGATGCCTGCTTTCACAGTATCTGGTGAACCGTGACGCAAACAGGGGCGAATGTGCTCAACCCTGCAGATGGGGCTACCATCTTATGGAGGAAAAGCGGGAAGGAGAATTTTATCCGATCTTTGAGGACGAAAAGGGGAGTTACATTCTTAATGCAAAAGACCTTTGCATGATAGATCACCTCGATAAACTTGCGGAAGCGGGCGTTACAAGCTTCAAAATAGAAGGCAGGGCAAAATCTTCGTATTATGTTTCTGTTGTTACAAACGCATACCGAATGGCGGCGGATATCCTGAAAGAGTCTCCGGATAACTATAAACTTCCCGAATGGATAAAAGAGGAAGTTTTTAAAGTCAGCCACAGGAACTATTGTACAGGGTTCTTTTTCGGGCATCCCAAGGATTGCCAGTATTACGAAAACAGCGGATATATCCGTGAATATGACATTGCCGCGGTAATAGATGAATGTCACGGCGGAATGATATATGCTACACAGAGAAACTATTTCAGCAGAGGAGAAACTGTTGAGATACTTTCGCCTAAGGAACACTTTGATACTATTATAATAGAAAAACTTTTCGATCAGGACGGAACAGAGATCGAAAATGCAAATCATGCTATGATGAAGCTTATGATACCGTGTGAAAAAGTTTATCCTAAAAATTCCATTATAAGGATAAAAAAGTAACATATTTGTCCGCTTTTACAAATATTATATTGTGAAAGGGGACAAGATCATGGAAGAAAACGTGTTAAGTAATGATACTTTACAGCAAACTAATGAAAGTGAAGAGCCTGTAGAACTTACGGAATTGTTCGTGCAAAAGAAAAAAACCGTTACATTTGGGGATATCATACTGTTCCAAGCAATATTATGCGTGATCGCAGCTATATTGTTTACGGCTTTGAATATCTTCAACAACGAGCTTGCCTGCGAAATATACGAGTTTTATTCCGAAAAAAGTTCGGCGGCGGGAAATATCGAGGAAACTTTTGAAATGCTCCATAATATGCTGAAAGCCGTGCCGATCTCCTGATATGTTTGAATTAAAATTCGGAAAGATCTGCATAGCATTTGATTTCAGCTTTTTTGCATCGGTATCGCTGCTGATGATATTGGGGAACGGCTATGCGGTATCGGGACTTGCCTCCTGTATATGGCACGAACTGGGACATCTTCTGATAATGAAAATATCCGGCATAAAAACAAAAAGGATACTGTTCTACGGCGCGGGAATAAAGATCACTCCCGACAAGCAATTGTGCTTTACAAGCTTTGGAACGGAACTTCTTGTCCTTATGGGCGGAAGTCTGGCGAATTTTGCCGCTGCGGCGGTATTCGGTCTGTCGGACAGCTTTGAAATGAAACTTTTTTCGGCAATAAATGCCGTTATAGGGGTATTCAATCTTCTTCCGCTGCAATATCTTGACGGCGGAAAGCTGATAATTGCGGTAATATACAGGATATGCAGCTTTTCACGGGCTTGTATGCTGGAAAGATACCTTAAAAGGCTGAATATTTTTATGATAATTCTTATAATGATCTGCTTTGCATTTGTCGGAAAGGGAAATTTTACATTGTATATCACAATGTGCTACCTGCTTATCTCGGCGGCTTTATGCTGATATACGATGAAAGGAATGTAAAATAATGTTAAAGGAACAGATAGAAAATATCCTTCTGAAAGTCAGAGATCCTTCCAGATATATAGGCGGGGAACTTAACAGCGTTGTAAAAGACAAAAGCAAAGTCGATGTGAGATTTGCTTTTTGTTTTCCTGATTCATATGATGTGGGAATGTCCCATCTCGGCATGAAGATACTTTATTCTTTGAAGAACAAGCGGGAAAATTTCTGGTGTGAAAGAGTTTTTGCTCCGTGGGAGGATATGGAGAAACTTATGCGGGAAAATAATATCCCGCTTTATGCTTTGGAAAGCCTTGACCCGATACGGGAATTCGACTTTATAGGTTTTACCGTGCAGTATGAACTTTGCTATACAAATATATTGAATATGCTTGATCTGGCAGGATTGCCTGTAAAGGCAAAAGACCGTACAGATGATATGCCGATAGTTGTAGCGGGAGGTCCGTGTATATGCGATCCCGAACCGCTGGCGGATTTCATTGACTTATTTATACTCGGAGAAGGCGAGGAAGTCAACCTTGAACTTATGGATCTGTATGCGGAAATGAAAAAACAAGGCTGCTCAAAGCGGGAGTTCCTTTCCGAAGCGGCAAAGATAGAAGGGATATATATACCCTCATTCTATGATGTGTCTTACAACGAGGACGGAACTGTTGCAGCTGTTCTGCCAAATGTGCCTTATGCGCCGAAAAAGATAAAAAAACGCATCATAAAAGACCTTGACAGCATATATTACCCCGAAGAGTTCGTTGTTCCGTATTGTGAGATAGTGCATGACCGCGCGGTGGTTGAAGTCCTGCGGGGCTGCATAAGAGGCTGCCGCTTCTGTCAAGCGGGTTTCATTTACAGACCTTTCCGCGAAAAAAGTTCGGAGACTATCTGTCGGCAGACGCGTTCGCTTTGTGAAAGCACAGGCTACGAGGAAGTCTCTTTGTCATCGCTAAGTACGAGCGACCTTTCAAGTATAGAACAGACTCTGAATATGATCTCGGAATATACCGACAAGGAGAAGATCAGCCTTTCACTGCCTTCGATGCGCATAGACCGTTTCAGCAATGAACTTATGGAACGGCTGAAAGCCGTAAGAAAAAGCGGACTTACGTTTGCTCCCGAAGCGGGAACACAGCGATTGCGCGATGTTATAAACAAAAATATCACCGAGGACGAGATAATGAGAGCCTGCAAGATCGCTTTTGAAGGCGGATATACGGCGGTAAAGCTTTATTTTATGCTCGGTCTGCCGACGGAAACAGATGAAGATATCGTCGGGATCGCCGAACTTGCGGAAAATATCGTCGATCTTTACTATCAGACGCCGAACAGACCGAAAGGATGGCACGTTTCCATCTCGATAAGCTGTGCAACATTCGTTCCAAAGCCGTTCACGCCCTTTGAATTTGAACCGCAGGCATCTTTTGAGGAAATAACCCGCAGACAGAAACTGCTGCTCGGCAGCATACGTTCCAAAAAGAGGATAAACGTTAGCTGGCATAATTATAAGGTGAGCATACTTGAAGCTATCCTTGCAAGAGGTGACCGAAGGCTCGGAGAAGCAATATATGAAGCATGGAAACTCGGCTGCAAATTTGACAGTTGGGACGAATGTTATAAATACGAACTCTGGATGAAAGCTTTTGAAAAAACAGGCACGGACGTTGATTTTTATGCGCACAGGAAACGATCCTACGACGAAGTGATGCCGTGGCAGCATCTCGATCACTACATTTCAAGGGATTTTCTGGTAAGAGAACATAAAAAAGCCATGAACGGTGAGAGAACTCCGAATTGCCGCGAAAAATGCTCGGGCTGCGGTGTTTCAAAGGCGATCGGAGGTGCTTGCTTTGGAAAAGACTGAACTGAGAGCGGTATTCGAGAAAAAAGGACGAGCAGTTTATATCTCGCACCTTGATCTGTTCAGAACGATGCAGAGAGCATTGAAGCGTTCAAAGCTGCCGGTATGGTACTCACAGGGCTTCAACCCGCATATCTATTTAAATTTCCCGCTGGCGCTCTCGCTGGGAGTTTCAAGCAGCACGGAATATATGGATTTTTCGGTAACGGAAGAAGTTGACCTTGAAAATGTCCGCAAACGCCTTGACGCGGCTATGCCCGACGGACTGTCGATACTGGATATCGCAAGACCGATATATAAAAATAAGGATATAGGATATGCGGAATATGAAATATGCTTCGAGAGCCGCGGAGCGGGAGAGAAAATGCTTTCGGGACTGGATAAAATGCTTGCCGCGGAAACGATAGAGATAGACAAACGTTCCAAAAGCAAGGGAACGGTAAAAATGGATATACGCCCGTATATAGACATCAAAGATAAAAAAGTTTCCGAAGATACGCTTACGGTCAGCATAAGGCTGCCCGCAGGCGGGGATCTGAATATCAACTCGAATGTTTTTACAGAGGTCTTTTCGGAAATAAGCGGGATAAAGTTTGACAGTGTTTGTGCGAAACGTACAAAAATTCTTTGCAAAAACGGAGAAAAATTTATATAATTCACATTTCACAAAATTTTACTCAAAAATACTTGCAATCTGTATAAAAATGTGATAATATTAAAGAGCATTTGATGATCCGCCCGGTGAACATCGGGCGAGATTAATGCCTGCCGTACGGCTGACATTAAATGGACAGTCCGCTGCCTTATGCCGGCATGAGTGTAAGACCGGCTCTCTTGCGAAAGGTAAGAATGTCTCTGATTTAGGAGGAAATAAATATGGACGCACTCAAACTCATAAGCGACGGAAGCCTTAAAAAAGACGCTCCCGCCGTAAACATCGGCGATACCGTCAAGGTGTCCGTTAAGATCAAGGAAGGCGATAAGTACAGGATCCAGATCTTCGAGGGTACCGTAATTGCCAAGAAACACGGCGGTATAAACGAAACATTTACCGTAAGACGTGTCGCTCACGGCTGCGGCATCGAAAGAGTATTCCCTGTTCATTCTCCCGTTGTCGATAAGGTAGAAGTTGTAAGAAGCGGTAAAGTCCGCCGCAGCAAACTTTACTATATCCGCGACAGAGTGGGAAAAGCCGCAAAAGTCAAAGAACAGATCCGCTGACAGCGGTGACCGCAAAAGGGACTTTTTGTCCCTTTTGTGCTATACTTGCGGTCTGATATGCCCCGGCATAAAATGACAAGATCACGTCATTTGTAAAATAATCAAGGAAAGGGTGTACTGCTATGGCAAAATATGAACTCAACTACGAAGTTCTTGACGAAAACAAAAATAATGAGATCACTGCGGCAGAAGAATTTATTGATTGGGTGGAAACGATAATCTTCGCTTTTTTTGCCGTTATACTTATATTCACTTTCATTCTGAGAGTCGCCAACGTTGAAGGAGAATCGATGCTCCCGACACTTACGGACGGTGACAGACTTGTGGTATCACATCTTTTCTATGAACCCGAAGCAGGGGATATCGTTATCGTCAATAACAACGAAGGTCATGTTTATGGCGCTTCAAACGAACTGGAATCCGTTAACGGTCTCGGCAAAGTCATTGTAAAACGCGTTATCGCAGTTGAGGGGCAGACAGTCGATATAAACTTCGACAGCGGTGAAGTTTCGGTCGATGGAAAAACTCTCGATGAACCCTATATAAAGGAACTTACTAAAATGGACGAGGGCGGTCATCAGTATCCGGTGGTCGTTCCTGACGGATATGTATTTGTAATGGGCGATAACCGTATGAATTCTACCGACAGCAGAGACCCGAGGATAGGTTTTGTCGAAGAGGACGATATACTGGGCAAGGTCGTTGTAAGAATATTCCCGTTCGATTCAATAGGCGTTCCCGCTTGACACGGAGGGAAAAATGACTGATATCCCGTCTATTCAATGGTTCCCCGGTCATATGACCAAAACCAGACGTATGATAAAGGCAAACCTGCCGTTGGTGGACGCGGTGGTGGAGATACTCGACGCCCGCGTTCCCGAATCAAGCAGAAATCCCGATCTCGGTTCAATTATCGAAGGAAAACCAAGGATCGTCATTCTCAATAAATGCGACGCTGCGGATAATGCTTCAACTCAGAAATGGCTGTCATGGTACGGCAATCAGGGCATAACGGCAATTGCCGCAGACTGCCGCAGCGGAAAAGGTCTGAATAAATTTGCTCCCGCCGTAAGGAACGTTCTGGCAGAACTGCTGAAAAAGTACGAAGCCAAGGGCATGAAAGGCAGAACGCTCCACCTTATGGTAGTAGGTATACCAAATGTGGGGAAATCTTCTTTCATAAACAGGCTCGCAGGACAGAAAAAAGCAAAAGTGGAGGATCGTCCCGGTGTTACAAGAGATAAACAATGGGTCAAAGTAGGCAATGATATAGAACTTCTGGATATGCCCGGAGTTTTGTGGCCTAAATTCGATGATATGTCGGTGGGCGAAAAACTTGCTTTCACGGGAGCGGTAAAGGACGATGTAGTGGACACGGAAGCCCTTGCGTGCAGATTGCTTTATATCCTCAGCGGACTTTATAAAGAACGGCTTTCCGAAAGATACAAAATAGATGTATCGGAAGGCGAGGACGGTTACGAACTGCTGATGAAAGTGGGAAAAGCACGCGGTATGCTCGTTTCGGGCGGCGAGATCGACACCGAACGCGCGGCAGCGGCTGTTCTCGATGAATACAGATGCGGTAAACTGGGACAGATCACCCTTGAACTTCCGCAAAAGGATCGGATAATATGAAAACAACAGTACAAGCCGATCTTTTCGGCTTTGATAATGACGTAAGGAAGAATTTCCCCGTAATTTGCGGCATAGACGAAGCGGGAAGAGGTCCTCTCGCGGGAGATGTTTATGCAGCCGCTGTGATCTTCGACAGCGGCATTTATATTGAAGGTCTGAATGACAGCAAAAAACTTTCCGAAAAAAAACGCGAACTTCTTTATGATGAAATAATTTCCAAAGCAAAGGCTTTTTGTGTTGCAACGGCTTCCGTTGAGGAAATAGAGGAAATGAATATCCTTAATGCCGCACTCCTTGCAATGACAAGAGCATACAACGGTCTGGGAATTCCCGCAGATACCGCTCTTATAGACGGAAACAAAGCTCCGGTACTTGATTGCCGAACGGAAACAGTTGTAAAGGGAGACGGCTTGTCAGCAAGCATTGCCGCGGCTTCTATACTCGCAAAAGTCAGCCGTGACAGATATATGCGCGAAATGGCTGAAAAATATCCGCAGTATTGCTTTGACAAACATAAAGGCTACGGAACAAAACTCCATAATGAACTTATCCTTGAACACGGTCCGTGCCCGATACACAGAATGTCATTCTTAAAGAAATTGTTGGGAAATGAAAACAGATAAAAAACAGATCGGCGATCTGGGTGAAAATGTTGCCGCTTATTACCTGATAAAAAAAGGATATAATATCCTTAAAAGAAATTTCAGGATCAAAGGCGGCGAGATCGACATCATTGCCGTTAAGGACGGCGTCATAGCTTTCACGGAAGTGAAAACAAGATCCCCCGATCCCCTCGTCAGCGGCTTTGAAGCCGTTACTCCAAAAAAGAAAAAATTGATAATAAAAGCTTCGGAACAGTATTCGATACGTTATCCCCATAACTTTCAGCCGCGCTTTGACGTTGCGGTGGTCACGGTGTCGGAGGGAAAGATAGTCGGGTTCAGATATGTCGAAAATGCTTTCGATGCAAGCAAATAAGTAATTTTTTGTAAAGGACTGTTAGCGTATGTATTACAAAAGCACAAGAGACAGCAGCGTTAAGATCACTTCTGCGGAAGCTATAGTAAACGGTATCTCCGCCGACGGAGGACTTTATGTTCCCTCGGAAATACCGTCGATAAGCATGGACGAAATAGTTAAACTCGGCGAAATGAGCTATAAGGAAAGAGCCGCTTATATTTTTGCAAAATATCTTACGGACTTTACCGATGCGGAAATAAGATATTGTACGGACAATGCTTACAATGACAAGAAATTTGCTACGGAAAATATCTCGGAACTCGCTCATCTTTTTGACGGAACATATATCCTCGAACTCTGGCACGGTCCTACCTGCGCTTTCAAGGATATGGCTCTGCAGATACTTCCTTATCTGCTGACGACTTCCGCAAAGAAAATAAATATAAGCAAGAAGATAGTCATTCTCGTTGCAACTTCCGGTGATACGGGAAAAGCTGCTCTTGAAGGATTTGCAGACGTTCCCGGAACTCAGATAATGGTATTTTACCCCGAGGACGGCGTAAGTCCGATGCAGAAGCGCCAGATGACGACGCAAAGCGGCGAAAACGTTGCTGTATGCGCCGTTGAGGGAAATTTTGATGATTGCCAGAACGGTGTAAAGGCTATTTTCACGGACGAAAAGATCAAAGCCGAACTCGATGCAAAGGGAATGATGTTCTCCAGCGCAAATTCCATTAACTGGGGACGTCTTGCACCGCAGATAATTTACTATATTTCCGCGTATTCTTCACTTGTAAAAGACGGAGAGATAAAAGCAGGGGATAAGGTAAACATCGTTGTTCCGACAGGTAATTTCGGAAATATCCTTGCGGCTTATTATGCAAAACACATGGGAGTTCCCGTCAACAAACTCGTTTGCGCATCAAATTCCAATAAGGTGCTTACAGACTTTATAAAGACCGGCATTTATGACAGGAACAGAGAGTTCTTTACAACTATCTCTCCTTCGATGGATATACTGATATCAAGCAACCTCGAAAGACTGCTGTACATCATGTGCGGAGAAAATGACGCTGTTATAAGGGATTGGTTCGGTTCTCTCAGCAAAAACGGAAGATACGAAGTTACAGACGACATCAAGAGAAAACTTTCGGAAGAATTTGCGGCAGGATATTGTGACGATAAGGAAACAAAAGAAACTATCAAGAGGATCTATGAAAAATATTCATATACTCTCGATACCCACTCTGCGGTGGCGGTAAAAGTCTATGAGGACTACCGCCGCGAAACAGGCGATACAACAAAGACTATCATCGCTTCCACCGCAAGTCCTTACAAGTTCAGCGCAAGCGTTCTGGAAGCGATCGAAGGCAAGGTATCACAGCTCGATGAATTCGATATGGTGGACAGACTTGCGGAACTTTCGGGATATGATATCCCCAAAGCACTGGCTTCTCTTAAAACAAAAGAGATACGTTTCAAAGACGTTATTTCCAAGGAAAAGCAGAAAGATTATGTTCTCGGCAAGCTTTCCGTTTAAAAAGAGGTGATGCGGTGGCACTGTTTACGATAGCCGATCTGCATCTGTCCCTTTCGGTAAACAAACCTATGGACATTTTCGGAGGCTGGGAAGATCACGTTGAAAGACTTTCGGAAAACTGGGAAAAAACGGTTTCAAATGACGATGTGGTAGTTATCCCGGGAGATGTCTCATGGGGGATAGATCTTAACGAAGCAAAGGCTGATCTTGCTTTTATCAATGACCTTAAAGGCACAAAGATCATCTTGAAGGGCAATCATGATTACTGGTGGTCTACCATGTCAAAATTAAACGGATTTATCGAGGAAAACGGTTTCAGCACCATAAAGTTCCTGCACAACGATCATTACAGGTACGGCGATCACGGGATCTGCGGTACGCGGGGCTGGATAAACGAAACGCAAGTTCCGGCAGACGCGAAAGTCCTTGCAAGAGAAGCAGGACGGCTCGAAACTTCAATAAAGTCAGCTGTTTCGGAAGGGCTTGAACCTATTGTTTTCCTGCATTATCCGCCTATTTACGGAAATGAGTACAACTATGACATACTCGATGTTATGTATAAATACGGCGTGAAAAAATGCTATTACGGACACCTTCACGGCAAAGCACATAAATATGCGGTCTGCGGCGAACGTGACGGGATAGATTTTCAGCTCGTTTCGGGGGATTTTGTGCAATTTGTCCCTATAAGAGTGTTATAAATTGTGTAATGTGGCGAAATGTGCTTTTTTGTATGGTAATTTTTTTTAAAATATGTTATAATTACAAATATGTTTGTTATAAAAATGGAGGACGTTCAAAATGAGTTTAGTTTCAACAAATAAAATCGAAAACGCAAAGTACGAACTTGAGATCAAAGTAGATGCGGAAGGCTTTGAAAAAGCTATCCAGAACGCTTATATGAGAGCACGCGGAAGGATCAGCGTAAACGGCTTCAGAAAAGGTAAAGCCCCCAGAAAAATGATCGAACAGCTTTACGGTGAAAACGTTTTTTATGAGGACGCAGTAAACGCTCTCGTAAATACCGATGTCGCTCCCGCTGTGGACGAAACGGATTACGAACTTGTTACAAATCCCGAGATCAATGTTACTTCAATAAGCAAAAACGAAGGCGTTACTTTTAAAGTGATCATTACAGTTAAACCTGATGTGGAAATTTCCGACTATAAGGGTATAGAAGTTGAAAAAACTGTCAAGACTGTAACAGATGAAGATGTTGACGCGCAGATACAGGCTCTCAGAGAAAGAAACGGCAGACTTGTTACAGTTGACGACAGAGCCGCTCAGAACGGCGATATAGCAGTTATCGACTTTGAAGGCTTCAAGGACGGCGTTGCTTTCGACGGCGGAAAAGATTCCAACTATGAACTTGCTCTCGGTTCAAATACTTTCGTTCCCGGATTTGAAGAGCAGATCGTAGGCAGAAGTACGGGTGAAGAGTTCACTATCAATGTTACTTTCCCCGAAAAATATCAGATGGAAGAACTTGCCGGTCAGCCCTGCGAATTCAAAATAAAACTCAACGAGATCAAGACAAAGGAACTTCCCGAACTCGATGATGAGTTCGTTAAGGACGCTACGGAATTCGATACACTTGATGAACTCAAAAAGGATATGAAGACCAAACTCGAAGAACAAGCTGTCCGTATGGCTGACGCAGAAGCGGAAAACAAGATTTTTGAAGCACTTATCGAAAAACTCAACGCGGATATCCCGCCTGTAATGTTCGAGAACAAGATCGATGAAATGGTAAGAGATTTCAATATGCACCTTTCTCAGCAGGGTCTTAACATGGAAACATATCTCATGTATACAAATATGGATATGCCCGCTTTCCGCAAAACATTTGAGGAACAGGCTCAGAAACAAGTCAAGGTAAGACTTGCCCTCGAAAAGATCGCAGAACTCGAAAATGTACAGATCTCCGATGAACAGGTCGAGGAAGAAATAAAAAGAATGTCTGAACAGTATAAGATGCCTGTCGAAAGAATAAAGTCTATTGTCGGTACAAAAGCTGTAAAGAGCGATCTTATGGTATCTGAAGCAAGCAAGATCGTTAAGGATTCAGCTAAGATCAACGGCTGATAAGATAAAACATATTTTTTTCCGCAAACCATCTTTCCGCAGAAGGATGGTTTGTATGGTATTGATGAATTTCTGCGGAGAAACGAGGATTTTATGAGTTTAGTTCCTTATGTTGTCAGACAAACAGGAAGAGGAGAACGTTCACAGGATATTTTTTCTATGCTCCTTGAGGATAGGATAGTAATGCTTTCCGAGGAAGTAAACGATACTTCCGCAAGTCTTGTGGTATCTCAGCTCCTTTATCTGGAAAGTCAGGATCCCGAAAAGGATATAAGTCTTTATATCAACAGCCCCGGAGGTTCAGTTACAGCAGGAATGGCGATCTATGATACGATGCAGTATATCAAGTGCGATGTTTCCACTATATGCATAGGTCTTGCCGCTTCAATGGGCGCTTTTCTCCTTTCTTCGGGCGCAAAAGGCAAAAGACTTGCTCTCCCGAATTCTGAAATAATGATACATCAGCCGCTTATTTCGGGCGGACTTTCGGGTCAGTGTACAGATATAAAGATCCGTGCCGAACATCTTGTAAGAACAAGAGAGAACCTTAACAGGATACTTGCGGAAAATACCGGAAAACCGATAGAAGTTATCCGCGAAGATACGGAACGCGATAACTTCATGAGCGCTGCGGAAGCTGCGGAATACGGTCTGGTGGACAAAGTCATTTATAGTAGATAAAGTTTGGAGTTTGATACGATGGCAGGAAATGATGGAATGAAACGGTGCGGTTTCTGCGGGAAACCGGAAACCAGAGTACAGAATATTTTTTCCGCAGGAAATTGCAACATTTGTGACGAATGTGTTGTTTACTGCTATGAAATGCTCGCTAAGAGCAACCCGATATACAACAATCTTAAAAACCTCACTCCCAGAAGTACGCCGCGTCCGGTCAAAATAAAAAAACCGGCAGAGATAAAAAAAGTTCTTGATGATTATGTTATAGGTCAGGACGAAGCTAAAACAGCTTTGTCGGTGGCTGTGTATAATCATTACAAAAGAATACTTACTCAGGCAGATAATAATGAAGTTGAACTTCAGAAAAGTAATATTATCCTTGTAGGTCCTACCGGCGTGGGAAAAACAATATTGGCGCAGACACTTGCAAAGACCCTTGATGTTCCTTTTGCAATTGCCGATGCGACAACATTGACGGAGGCAGGTTATGTGGGCGATGACGTTGAAAATGTTCTCGTGAGACTGCTTCAGGCGGCGGATTTTAACATTGAAGAAGCCGAACGCGGAATAATCTATATTGACGAAATAGATAAAATTGCCAGAAAATCCGAAAATACTTCCATTACCCGTGATGTAAGCGGCGAGGGAGTCCAACAGGCTCTTTTGAAGATAGTTGAAGGAACGGTCTCAAATGTTCCTCCGCAGGGCGGAAGAAAACACCCGAATCAGGAGTTTATCCGCATAGATACAAAGAACATACTCTTTATCTGCGGCGGAGCGTTCGACGGTCTGGATAAAGTCATACAGAAACGTACCGAATCTTCTTCACTGGGGTTCGGAGCGGATATAAAAACAAAAGCCGAAAAATCAAAAGGCATATATAAGGACGTTATACATCAGGATTTTGTAAAATACGGAATGGTTCCCGAATTTGTGGGAAGAATGCCGGTGATTGCCGTTCTGGACGAGTTGGACGAGGATTCATTGGTGGAAATACTTGTAAAACCGAAGAATTCACTTGTAAAACAGTACAAAAAATTGTTTGAACTGGACGGAATAGAACTTGAATTTGAAGACGACGCTCTGCGAGCTATCGCGCAGAAGGCTATCGAACAGAACACAGGCGCTCGCGGACTGCGTTCAATCGTAGAAAAAATATTGCAAAAGTATATGTTTGAACTTCCTTCAAACAGCGATGTATGCGGCTTAACGGTAACAAAGAACAGCGTCTTGGGCGACGAAGAGCCGATAGTAAAAAAAGGAAAAAAGAAACCTGCAAAAAGATAAACGTTCACTATAAGTAAACAAAATGTTAAAAAATACGCTTTTTATTATAAAGAGCGTATTTTTGTTTCAAATAATACTGCATGAAATTTGCCTTATCAATGGAATTTATGAGGTCATTATTGTTTTAACAGGCTATATAAAGTAAATTTACTTTCTTAAATTGTTACTTGCAAAATTAACATTTTTAATATATAATATAAATGTATATTAATTTATCATGGTCGGCGAATGACCGATCGGGAGGTTTGTATGAAAACTAAAATTGAAAATATAACAATGCCTGCTCTTGCAATAAGAGGATTGGTGGTTTTCCCGAACGTCGTGGTACATTTCGATGTGGCAAGGGAAATGTCCGAATCCGCGCTCAAAGCCGCAATGAGCGATAATAAGCTGATCTTCCTTACGGCTCAGAAAGATGATGATGTTGATGATCCGAATATACAGGATCTTTATCAAGTCGGCGTAGTTGCGGAAATAAGACAGATGCTCAAAGGTTCGGACAATATCATACGCGTGCTCGTGGAAGGCAAATACCGCGCAAAACTTGTGGATATCCTGCAGTATGAACCGTACCTTATCGCAAATGTAAGAGCTTACCCGGAAATAAAAAGGATCAACAGTGACGAGATAGAAGTTGAAGCCGTTATGAGAGCAATAAAACAGGCTTTCTATCAGTATGCTTCGGTGATGCCGAGAATGCCTAAGGAACTTGTTACGGCGGTAATGAACGAAACGGATCCGTTCAAGATATTTGACGCACTGGTGTTCAATATCCCGCTGGCGGTAGATGATAAGGAAATGCTGTTGGAAGAAAGCCACATAATTTCCCGCCTCAGTATGCTGTTGGCAATGATGGCAAGAGAAGTAGAGGTAATGGATATTGAAAGACATATCCAAGAACGTGTAAGGCAGCAGCTTGACAACACACAGAAAGAATATTACCTGCGCGCTCAGATGAAAGCTATTGCAAATCAGCTTGGCGAGGACGATGATTATCAAGAGGACATAGACGAATATTCGGAAAGGATACAGGCTCTGGATATAGATGAGGAATCACGGGAAAAGCTTTTCCGCGAAGCTGACAGGCTCGCAAAAATGTCCCCGTCATCGCAGGACGCATATGTTATAAGGAATTATCTGGATAATGTTCTTGAACTTCCTTGGAACGTTTCCACAAAAGATAAGACAAACATCGAAAGCGTAAAAGATATACTTGATAAGGATCATTACGGTCTTGAAAAGGTGAAAGAACGTATACTCGAAAATATCGCCGTAAGAGAACTGAAACCTGATGTTAAAGGTCAGATAATTTGCCTTGTAGGACCTCCGGGAATAGGAAAAACTTCTATAGGAAAATCTATCGCAAGGGCTATGGGAAGAAAATATCAGCGTGTTTCTCTGGGCGGTGTGAGAGATGAATCGGATATAAGGGGACACAGGAAAACTTATGTCGGAGCTATGCCGGGACGTATCATCAATGCCATGAAACTCGCGGGAAGCAAAAATCCGCTTATCCTTCTCGATGAAATAGACAAAATGTCTCACGATATGAGGGGAGATCCTTCCTCGGCACTTCTGGAAGTCCTCGATTCGGAGCAAAACAGTGCGTTCCGCGACCATTACATTGAAATACCCTTCGATCTGAGCAATGTATTGTTCGTGACTACCGCAAATACAACGCAGACTATTGACCCGCCGCTCCTCGACCGTATGGACGTTATTGAACTCACAAGCTACACAAGAGAGGAAAAGTTCCATATCGCCAAGGAACACCTTATCCCAAAGCAGCTCAAAGCAAACGGTCTTAAAGCTGCAATGCTCAAAATAAACGATGACGCTGTTTACATAATCATTGACAATTACACAAAAGAAGCAGGCGTGCGTTCGCTTGAAAGAAAGATAGCGAGCCTTTGCAGAAAAGCAGCGAAAGCTATTGTCAGCGGAGAGAAAAAGTCTGTACGCATAAATGCTAAAAATATCGAAGAATATCTCGGCGTAAAGAAATATCTTGACGATGATCTTGCAAAGAAAAACGAGATAGGCGTTGTAAACGGTCTTGCATGGACTTCCGTGGGCGGAGTTATCATGCCGCTTGAAGCTTCAGTATTTGACGGAAAAGGCACTATCGAAACAACGGGTTCTCTGGGCGATGTTATGAAAGAAAGCGCAAAGATCGCCGTAAGCTATGTCCGCAGCATTGCAGACAAGTACGGCATTTCCGGTGATTTCTACAAAGAAAAGGATATACACATTCATGCTCCCGAAGGGGCAACTCCCAAGGACGGACCTTCCGCAGGCGTTACAATGACGACAGCACTTGTTTCCGCACTGGCAAACATTCCGGTCAAGCATGATGTTGCCATGACGGGAGAGATAACGCTGCACGGAAAGGTACTTCCGATAGGCGGCTTGCGCGAAAAAACCATGGCTGCTTACAAGGCGGGAATGAAAACAGTTATAATCCCCGTGGGAAACAAGGGCGACCTTGAAGAAGTGGACAATGTTGTAAAGGATAACGTTCAATTTGTCTATGCGGAGAAGATCTCCGATGTTCTGGAAGTTGCTCTTGAAAAGAAAGAACCGCGTTACATCAAGCCGAAACGCAGAGATGATATCCCGGAAAGACCTGTGGTACGTTCATAAAGATCAAGGACTATGCGTGTAAGAACGCATAGTCCTTTTTTTGATATTGTTTGACAATTTTGTGACTTTATGGTATAATGTTCAAGTAATTGTTGATAAACGGGAAACTGATTAATGTTTTCCGATATTAGATCGCTTAGTGGGAGGTAAAAAATGAATCTTTATACTCAGAAATATAATGAAGAAGAAATGATGCAGATACTGTGTCAGCTTCTAAATGCGGGGGAAAGTATAAAAACAGCACTTTATTGTGTTTACAAAGGGACCGGATTTTTTGCTTCATATCGCAATATTGTTGCAGGATATATCGCTCTGACGGACAATGACCGCCTTATCGGCATGAAGTTCGGTACATTCGGTTCGGAAGCGGTTTCTCAATATATGGGATATGCAAAGAAAATAACAGTAAAAAATTATCCGTTCGGGCAGAAAGTTGTACATATGATCTTTGACGACGGCAAAAAGCAAGAAGTTAAAATTCAGTTGGCTCCAAAAATGGTAGGATCAAAATTTCCCGATCAGCAGAAAAATTTTGATATTTTTATGGACGAACTGAACGCAAAGATCAATCTGCTTGAACAGTGAGGTGTTATTATGGGCAAACTGAAGATCGCGCTGCTGCAAATTTCTCCATGCGGTTCGCTTGAAAAGAACCTGAGCAAAGGGATAGAACACTGCCGAAAAGCAAAGGAAACAGGTGCGGATATTGCGCTGTTTCCCGAGATGTGGAACATGGGGTATGACATTTACGAACATCCTGCCGATGTATGGACAAAGGACGCCATCGCGGCTGACAGCGATTTTATAACGGCGTTCGGAAAGCTTGCCAAGGAACTGGAAATGGCAATAGGTATCACTTTTCTGGAAAAATTTGAAAATGCTCCGAGGAATTCTCTTGTTCTTTTTGACAGGTTCGGGGAGAAAAAGTTTGTTTACGCAAAAGTACACACCTGCGATTTTTCGGCGGAAAAAGCTCTTACCCCGGGGGAAGATTTTTTTGTCTGCGAACTTGATACGGTTTCCTGCGGGAAAGTAAAAGTCGGGGCTATGATATGCTTTGACAGGGAATTTCCCGAAAGTGCGCGGATACTTATGCTGAAAGGCGCGGAAGTGATACTTGCGCCCAATGCTTGCCCAATGGAAATAAACCGACTTTCGGTGCTCCGAACAAGAGCATATGAAAATATGCTTGCAATTGCAACTTGTAACTACCCGGAAAGCGTTCCCGACTGCAACGGACATTCCACCGTCTTTGACGGTGTGGCGTGGCTGAAAGATGAGCCCGGCTCGCGGGATATGTGTATTCTTGAAGCGCCTTGCGGCGAGGGAATTTTTACTGCCGAAATAGATCTTGATATGCTCCGTAAATACCGTTCTGGAGAAGTTATGGGCAACGCTTTCAGACGTCCGGAAAAGTATCGCATACTTACCGATAAAACAGTAAATGAACCGTTTATAAGAAAAGAAAATCGTAATTTGGGAGGATAAAATGAATATCAGGAAAATGAAAATTTCAGATTACGAGCAAGTATATTCACTGTGGCTTTCCTGCAAGGGAATGGGTCTTAATGATCTTGACGATTCTGAAGAAGGTATAGAAAAATTTCTGAACAGAAATCCGGAAACTTGTTTCGCTGCAGAAGAGGACGGGAAACTTGTCGGAACTATAATTGCAGGAAATGACGGCAGGAGAGGATATATTTACCATACTGCTGTTTTACCCAATTTCCGCGGCAGGGGAATCGGGACGGAACTTGTTGAAAATACTATGAAAGCTTTAAGATCTCTTGGGATAAACAAGGCGGCTTTAGTAGTTTTTTCAAAAAATACGGACGGAAATGCTTTCTGGGAAAAGCTTGGATTTACCGAAAGAAACGATATTATATACCGTGATCGTATCATCACGGAAATGGTGCGTATTGATACATGACAAAGGCAAATTGAATTTTTTCTCTTATTAAAATTCATATAGGCATTGTAACAAAGTTGTATAATTTTTTTAAAAACACTTGAAATGTAAATGTCAATATGATATAATTATCATGGTTATATTTTGACATTCCTATATGTTTACAACTGCTCTTTATTAAAATTGCATATTTCACAGGAGGTGGAACATGAACTTTAATATTGCGGAATTTTATGCTTCTTACGGACGTTCTGACCAGATACCTGCCCCGGAAAAACCCGAGATAGCTTTTTCCGGTCGGTCAAATGTCGGTAAATCTTCACTTATAAATAAATTGTTCAACAGAAAAAACCTTGCAAGAGTTTCCGCAGTTCCCGGAAAAACTGCAACGATCAACTTTTACGATCTTGGAGATGTCTTTATGACAGATCTTCCCGGCTACGGTTATGCAAAAGTTTCCAAAAGCGAAAAACTCCGCTGGGCTGAACTGATCGAAGGCTACCTAAACTCTGACAGGGATATCGCGCTTATAGTGCAGCTTATTGATATAAGACATTCTCCCTCGGAGGATGATCTGCATATGATAAATTTTCTTATTGATAACGAGTTCCCGTTTATTATAGTTTTCACAAAGGCAGACAAGCTCTCAAGACGGGAACGGGAACGCCGCAGGCTCGGCTTCGCTTCGGAAATACCTTGCTTCGACAGCATAAAAATGGTGGAATTTTCGGCTGTTACCGGTGAGGGCGCGGAGGATATCCGTGTGCTTATTTCAGAAGCCGTCTCAGAAGAATGAAAGGGGAAATACAAAATGTTTGTTTCAAAAAATTTATCCGTTAATGAAAGCGGACATCTTACGGCAGGCGGTATGGATACCGTTGAACTCGCAAAAAAATACGGCACTCCGCTTTATGTTATGGACGAGGATCTTATCCGCGAACACTGCCGCAGCTTCAAGCAGTCAATAGATAAATATTACGGCGGCAACGGTCTTGTTTGCTATGCAAGCAAAGCGTTCTGCTGCAAAGCTGTGTGCAAGGTCATGATGGACGAGGGGATAGGTCTGGACGTGGTTTCCGAGGGAGAATTGTATACTGCGCTCTCGGCAGGCTTCCCCATGGATAAGATATGTTTCCACGGCAACAACAAGACCGATGAGGAACTGCTTCTTGCTGTTGAAAACAAAGTCGGCAGGATAATCGTTGACAATATATTTGAACTTGAACGCCTTAACGATATCGCAAAGGAAAAAGGCGTAAAAGCAAATATCATGTTCAGGATAAAACCCGGAGTTGACGCCCATACTCACGATTTCGTAAAAACAGGTCAGATAGACAGTAAGTTCGGTTTCGCTCTTGAAACGGGAGAAGCATTTGAAGCGGTAAAGAAAGCCGTTTCACTCGAAAATGTTGATCTTGTGGGACTCCACTGCCATATAGGAAGTCAGATATTTGATATTGACCCATTTGTGCTTGCTTCGGAGATCATGATAAATTTCATTTCCGACATTAAAACAAAACTCGGACACGAAATAAAAGAACTCGATCTTGGCGGCGGTTTCGGTATAAAATACACAGAGGAAGATACTCCTGTTCCGTATGATAAATATATGGAAAAGGTTTCCGCAAAGGTAAAAGAACTCTGTGCCGAAAAGGGAATAGAACTTCCGTTCATACTCATTGAACCGGGACGTTCCATAGCCGCGCCTGCGGGGATCACACTGTACACAGTCGGCGGTGTAAAGCATATCCCCAATATCCGTACTTATGTTTCAATAGACGGAGGAATGTGCGACAACCCGAGATATGCGCTTTACAGATCAAAATATGATGCTGTCGTTGCAAATAAGGCTTCCGAGCCAAAGAACACAGTCGTTACCATCGCGGGAAAATGCTGCGAGAGCGGCGATCTGATAGGCGAGGGTATGCCGCTGCAGGAAGCTGTTCCCGGAGACATAATAGCTGTCCTCGCAACAGGCGCGTACAACTATTCCATGTCCTCAAATTACAACAGGCTCCGCAAGCCTGCAGTGGTTTTCATAAAGAACGGCGAGTCCCGTATTGCGGTAAAGAGAGAGACTCTTGACGATATTATCAGAAATGACGAATAAAATTTCAAAAAACTATTTACTTTTTCACTACAATGTGCTAAAATAGTAATAGCACATAATAACGGTGCGTTTGCACTAAAGTGAAAGGATCTGTCAATGTTATGAACAATAAACTTAATACAGAACATATGAATGACCTTTACGAGGCTATTCTTTCCCTTAAAAATAAAGAAGAATGCGAGGCTTTTTTCGGCGATCTCTGCACGGTCATCGAGCTCCAGTCAATGTCACAGAGAATGCAGGTGGCTAAAATGCTCACTAATAAAAAAGTCTACAAGGATATCGTTGCGGAAACAGGCGCAAGTACTGCTACCATCAGCCGCGTAAACAGAACTCTCAATTATCAGGGAAGCGGAGGTTATGCTCTCGTATTCGGTCGCATGAACAAAAAGAGCAATAAGAAACAATGAGCGGGTATAAATGCTTTTCGTATTTTTACGATCAGCTGACAAAAAATATCTCCTATAAAAAACGTGCGGAATATTTCGATGCGCTCATAAAACGTCACGGCGGCAAAAAAAATATCCTGCTTGACCTTGCCTGCGGTACGGGAAGTCTTTCGGAAGAAATGTGCAGAATGGGTTATGATGTTATAGGCGTTGATAATTCCGAAGATATGCTCAATGCGGCTATCGAAAAGAAAATCGAAAGCGGGCTGAACATTCAGTATCTTTGTCAGGATATGACAAGGCTCGATATGTTCGGAACGATAGATGTTACTGTCTGCGCTCTGGACGGGATAAATCATCTGCCTGATATTTCCGCCATAGAACGTACATTTGAAAGAGTCTCTCTTTTCTGCGAACCTGAGGGACTCTTTATCTTTGATATCAATACACCGTATAAGCATAAAAATATCCTCGGCAATAATACGTTTATTTATGATATGGAGAACGTTTTCTGTGCATGGCAGAATACCTATATCGGCGGTGAGAACTGCCGTGTTGATATGTCGCTTACGTTTTTTGAACTGACGGAAAACGGTTCGTATGAACGTTATGAGGACGAATTTTCCGAAATTGCTTTTGAGGAAAATATTATTGACGAACTGCTTGTAAAAAGCGGGCTGGAGATCGCCGCAAAGTACGATTACGACAGCTTTGATCCGCCAAGGACGGACAGCGAAAAGCTTGTATATGTAACAAGAAAGGTATGATAAAATGGCTAAGATCGTAAGAACTATTTCCGCAGACGCTTCGGTAACTGCTACGGCTATCGACGCTCTGGATATTGTTTCCAAAATAGAACAGATACATCAGCCGTCCGCTGTTGTAACTGCGGCTCTGGGAAGGCTTTCTATCGCCGCTTCGCTTATAGGCATAGGTCTGAAAGGAGAAAATGATTCGGTAACTATCCGCTTGAACGGTGACGGCGCAACAGGAGTACTTATTGCCGTTGCGGACAGCAAGGGGAATGTAAGATCTTACGTTTCCAACCCGATAGTTGAGATACCTCTTAACAAATTCGGCAAACTTGATGTTGCAGGAGCTGTGGGACGTAACGGAACACTTTCCGTTGTAAAAGATCTCGGACTGAAAGAACCTTATGTAGGGCAAGTTCCCATAGTTTCGGGAGAGATCGCAGAAGATATCGCAAGCTATTTTGCGGTAAGCGAGCAGATCCCCACAGTATGCGGGCTTGGTGTTCTGGTAAATCCCGATCTTACGGTAAAAGCGGCAGGCGGTTATCTTATACAGCTTTTGCCGTTTGCGGACGAGAAATGTATCGACATTCTCGAAGCAAATGTAAATAAACTTCCTCCCGTCACAAAAATGCTTGACTCGGGAATGACTTCCGAAGATATCGCAATGAAAGTCCTTGACGGTCTTGAACCGAACATTCTGGATTCTTTTGACTGTGAATACAGGTGCGATTGCAGTAAGAAACGCGTCGAGCGTGCGCTTATCAGCCTCGGCAGGGAAGAACTTACAAAAATGTATGAAGAAGAGGATAGTATAGAAGTCTGCTGCCATTTCTGCGACAAAAAATATAATTTTTCAAAAGAGGAGATAAAAGGGCTTATAAATTAAAGAAAGAGGTCAAATATGAAAAAATTCTTATCCGTTTTTATCATGATAACCGCTTTGTCCATGTCCGCCTGCGGAACTTCCGAGCAGCAAACTCAGGCTCAGACTTCAGAAAACATCACAAAAACAGCCGTTGTAGTTGAAGAAGAAAAAGAAAACGCTGCGGAGGGCAGCGAAAAAGCAGTGGTTTCTGCCGATAACAGCGTTATTTATGACAAGGACGGCATAAAGATCACCGTTTCGGAAGTGAAGCTTTCCGAGGAATACGCCGAAATGGATATTACCTTTGAAAACAATACCGATGATGAAGTACATTTTTCGGGAACTAAATACTTTGCCGTAAACGGTTATTCGGTACCGTTCACCTTGTTTTCATCGGTGGAAGCCGGAAATTCGGACACGGAAACCGTTTCTTTCGGAAAATTTGTTTTTGACAAATTCGGCTTTACGGATATTGCAGATGTGGAATTTATAATTACTGCGAACGACAGTTCTTACAACACGATCTTTGAAGAACTTTTCCGCATAGAAACAGACAAGCATGACAGCTATGACTATGATACAGATACATATCTGGAACAGCTCAAAGCGGGAATTTCCCCGAAGTACGGCTATGAAACAGCAGATCTTTCCGAAGATAAAATTTACGATGGCGGCGGCTTCAGCATAATTTCAGAAACGCTTTTCAAAACAGAAGACGGAAATTCGCTCTGGCTCGAAGCGGTAAACAATTCGGAAGATACGGTATATGTGGTCATATCGGATATTTTTATAAACGGTGTTTACACATCTGAAAGTGAAAATGTATATCTTCCGGCGGGCAGAAAGGAAATAATAGAGATAAATACCAAATACATATTCCCGTATGATAAATTTGAATTACTGGGATATGACGGCTTGGAAAATATCTGTCTGAGCTGTGCTGTATATGATAAAAACTATAACTCGATTTCCGAAGAAAAAGCCATAACGCTTGACTACTCCGATAAGAAAACGCCTGTTGACACTTCCGGCGATGAAGTTTACAACAATGACGGAGTAAGAATAATTTCCAAAGGTATTGCAAAAGATCCCGAAGGTGAAGATGGGGTCTTGCTGTTTCTTGTGGAAAACAAAAACGATGAGGAGATCTATATAGGCGATGATTACGACGGCACTATAATGCTGAACGGAAAAGAAGAGTATTTTGTGATCGGTGCGAGTGTTCCCGCCGGGGAATACGGGCTTCTGACCGTTGAGATCAGCGAATATGACCTCAAAGTCAAAGAAGTCGGGCTTACTTCCATAGACGATCTGAAAAGTTTTATCGCAGATATATGCGTTTACGGAGATAATATTGACAGTAAAGGCAGGATAGAAGTAAATTATTAAATCAAAAGAGCATCGTTTGACGATGCTCTCAGACTGTCGAAAAACTAAAAATAGGCGCGGACTAACTAAAAAACGAAAAAACAAAACTTTGCCCGAAAAGCTGGTCGAGCTGAGCCCAGCTCGCGGGGTCGAGGGGCGGAGCCCTCGCCGCCGTCCGCAGACGGCGGAACTCCTAATGCCTTTAGGAGCTCCGCAGGGGGTGAATTGCTGTCGCAGACAGCAAGAGGGGGAAGCCCTGCGATAGAGGGCTTCCCCTTGGCATTAACGTCTATTATAGTTTATGCCTTGCAAAACAGCCCGGTGAGCTGTTTTGCAATACAGAGCAATTTGTTTTTCTAAAAAATAATTCTTTGTAAATACTTTTTCTACAGACTGAGAGCATCGTTTGACGGTGCTCTTTATGTTTTATACTAACTTTTTAACGGTTTCCCGCTCTATGAGCTTATAGGGAAGCTTTATTTTTTTGTTTGTTTTGGAATTATTGTTGATATTGTAAATAAGTTCCTTAACAACTGTTCTGCCGATATCATAGCAAGGCTGTTCAACGGTAGTTATCCCCGGAGTGTACATTCCGCTGAGAAGAATGTTGTCAAATCCGCATACGGAAATATCTTCACCGACTTTATAGCCTTCCGAAAGTGCTTTTTTTACAACGCTTGCAGCAAGGATATCCGAAACGCAGAAGATCGCATCGGGAGGGGAGGGGAGTCCTCTGAAATAGTCAAATCCCAATGCTCCGTGGCTGAAATCATATGTTCCTTTGTAAATATATTCTTCACGGAATGGTATTCCGTTATCTGAAAGTGCTTGCTTGTAGCCTTTTTCACGGTCGAGTGACGAAGCAGCCGCACCGTTCGTGGAGATCATTCCGATCTTTTTATGTCCGCATTTTATCAGATACTCAACAGCGGCATAAGCGCCGCCTTCATCATCTACGGAAACCGTCAGGACATCTGCGCCCTCTGCACGTTCACAGCAAAGAGCTATGAAACACTTTTCATTAAATTCCATAAGGGCTTTTGCGTCAAGCTGAGTTCCGAGAAGGATTGCCGCATCGGCTGTACGGTTGAAAAGCATATTAAGTAAATGCATTTCAAGGGTATAGTTACTGTTTGATGTACTTAAAAGGATATCATATCCGTGTTCCGCGGCGGAATTCTGCATACCTCTGATTATTTCGCTGTAAAAAGTCTGCTCGGTGGAAGGGACTATCGCAAGGATAACATTTGTTTCGCAGCGTCTGAGGTTCCTGCCGAGGAAATTAGGGCTGTAGCCGAGTTCCTTGATAGCGTTATTGACTTGTTCCGTAGCTGTGGAGGAAACGGTGGCACTGTTGTTAAGGACTCTTGACACGGTAGCTACTGAAACGCCTGCTGCCTTTGCCACGTCTTTTATAGTTGCGTTCATTTATGTAAAAATGTGCCTTTTCAAGGCAGCTCTCCTTTCAGAAAATAGAAAACAGATAATATATAATTGTACAACAAAAAGCCATTCATTTCAATTGACAATATAAATAAAAAACATCGGTTTTATTTTACAATATCTTTTCGTTATCTTTGAGGGAGCGGATTTCTTTGTTAAATTTTTTAGCATTTTTCTCCTGTCTTTTGTTAACATTTTTCTCTGTAAAGAGGTTGAATACCGTCAGTGCGGCAAGGAGTAAAGTTACAATTACGGTAAGCATATGTTTATCCGCAAGTGCTTCTGTTTTTAATTTTGGTCTGCTTGAAGAATTTGGTATGGAATATAACCCGTGGACGGTATATATGTAAGACAGCGTGCCAATAATATTAAAGACTGCGGGAAGCCAAATTTTCTCAAAACAAGCCAAAATAGTTCCCAAAATAAGGAAAGCCGAACTTATCAGCAGTGCGACGCCGAGATCTCCGTATGTATCATAATTTACCACAATTATGGAGATCCCGCCGAAAATGTCTATAAATCCCGATACTATCGCGGCGGCAGCTATGCAAAGGATCATTGTTATATTTCTTGCTTTTTTCATAAAAAATTTCCTTTCTCGTCCTTATCAGACAATAATAGTATAGCACAAAACACATATCAAATGCAAGCGGAATTTGAATTTCTATTTTCGACAAGTTATTTTAAAGTTTAGGTGTAAAATAACCAAATAAAAAGCATTGATAAATCGGTCTAAAATGAGAATAGTAATAAGGCGGTCAAACGCAGGAAATCGAGGAAAGGAGAGTTTTGTTTCCCGATCGAAATAAAGCGGAATGTAAAATAATGAGAAATTTTATAAAATTTACGGCAGTAATGGTAAATATGATGATCCTTACGCTCCTTGGAGTGATATTGTATTATGACCATTCATTGCCGAATAACTATTATATATCAGCAGGAAGTGAACTTAAAATATCCGATCTTATCGAGGCTGTTCCGTGCAGCAGGGCATATCTTTCAGAATTTGCCATACCGGCGGGAAGTACCGATGTCAAGCGGGTAGAATTAAGATTATTAGGAATTATTCCAATTAAAACAGTAAATATACAAGAGATAGACGAACCTCTTCTTGTACCGTGCGGAACGCCTTTCGGGATAAAGCTGCTCACCGATGGCGTTATAGCTGTTGAACTGAGCAGTTTTGACACAGGACACGGCATAGCTTCTCCTGCGGTCGACGCAGGTATAAAAACAGGAGATATCATCAAAACGATAGACGGCAAAAAGATCCTTTCAAACGAAGATATTGCCAACATTATAGAAGAAAGCGAAGGGAAAAGCCTTTCTGTTGCTTTGGTAAGAAATAACAGTGAAATGACGGTCAGTGTTACTCCATGCAAATGCAGCGCGGACAACAGTTACCGAATAGGTATGTGGGTAAGGGACAGTTCTGCGGGTATCGGAACACTTACGTTCTATGATCCTGAAAACGGAAGTTTTGCGGGACTCGGGCATCCTGTATGCGATGTTGATACGGGATGCATAATGCCGCTTTATAAGGGCGAAGTCGCGGAAGTTACCGTTAACGGCGTTAAAAAAGGCAAACCCGGGATCCCCGGAGAGCTTATGGGAAGTTTTTCGGCAGGCGGAGCGATAGGCGATCTTATTTCAAATTGCGAAAACGGACTTTACGGCACGCTTAACGGGTCTGTTACCGATGAAGAACCCGTAAAACTCGGCATGAGACAGGAGATAGAGACAGGAAAAGCTTATATTTACACGACTATTGACGGAAAGAAAGCGGAAAAATATGAAATTATCATTGAAAAAATAGATCTTCAGGATCCCGACAGCGGCAAAAATATGATAATAAAGGTCACCGATGAGGAACTTCTTGAAAAGACAGGCGGCATCGTTCAGGGAATGAGCGGAAGCCCTATTATCCAGAACGGTAAACTCATAGGAGCAGTGACTCACGTTTTCGTAAACAATCCTGCTAAAGGATATGCGATCTTTGCGGACACAATGTATAACTGTTCGGTCAATGTCATAAGCGGCAACTCCGCCGCATAATATGAATAAAGCCTTCTTTATGCAAATTAGCTTTAATTGCTAATTTGTGTAAAGATATGGCAAAGAAAAATTTTGAAAAAATTGAAAATATTTTTAAAAATGCTCTTGACAAATGAGGTTTTATGTTGTATAATAAGTAAGTCGCTGAAAATATAGCACGTCGGGAGCTTAGCTCAGCTGGGAGAGCATCTGCCTTACAAGCAGAGGGTCATAGGTTCGAGCCCTATAGTTCCCACCAATGGCCCGGTAGTTCAGTTGGTCAGAACGCCGCCCTGTCACGGCGGAGGTCGTGAGTTCGAGCCTCATCCGGGTCGCCATTATGCGGATTTAGCTCATCCGGTAGAGCGCCACCTTGCCAAGGTGGAGGTAGCGGGTTCGAGCCCCGTAATCCGCTCCATATGGGGCGCTATAGCCA
>CANQPX010000021.1 GCA_947625915.1 uncultured Clostridia bacterium | reverse complement strand
AGTCAGAAAATAAGAAAAGAATGCCGTAAAATCGACATTCTTTCGATGGTGCCGCTAACCGGACTTGAACCGGTACGTTGTCGCCAACGAGGGATTTTAAGTCCCTTGTGTCTGCCTATTCCACCACAGCGGCAAAATCTATTAATTATTATACAACCTTTTGACCGATTTGTCAAGCAAAAATGAAAAATATCCCCGACAGTTTGTGCGCCGTCGGGGATAAGTTTTTTCGTTTTATTCTCCGAAATTCTGGAGCATTTCTTTCAGCGCAGATGCCTGACCGTTCAGCTCCTGCGAAGCCGCTGCGCTTTCCTCTGCGTTCGCCGCGGCAGACGATACATAATCCGCTACAACGCCGATCTTGCTGTTTACATCGTCCATGCAGCTGCTCTGATCGTGGGATTCCTCGTTTATCTTTACAATGATACCATCGATCTCGTTGGTGTGTTCAACAACTTTCTTCAGCGAATCGGACGCCGCTTCGGCATACTTCAAACCGCTGCTTACCGCTTCGGTGGAATGTTCTATCAGCTTGGAAGTCTGTACCGACGCTTCCGCGCTCTTGCCCGCAAGGTTTCTTACCTCGTCCGCAACTACTGAAAAACCTTTTCCTGCCGCGCCGGCTCTTGCAGCTTCAACAGAAGCATTCAGCGCAAGTATATTCGTCTGGAAAGCTATATCCTCGATAGTGCCGATTATCTTCTTTATTTCCTCGGAAGCCTTTGAAATTTCATTCATAGCGTCAAGAAGCTTATTCATCTGAGCATTGCTATCCTGAACGGAAGCTGCCGTATCTTTTGCAAGGCTTCTCGCATCGTCTGTGCGGGAAACGTTGTTTGCGATCTTTTCCGAAACGAGATTTACTTCGTTTACTATCTCGTTTATTACCGCTGTCTGCATCGAGACCGATTCCGCAAGCTGATTTGCGCCGTTTGCAACGCCGCCTGCGCCGCCGAATACGGCTTCGGACGCTCCCTCGATACCGTCAAACACCTGACCCAGCGATGAAGAAATGTTGTCCAAGGAATCTTTTATCGCCGTATAATCGCCGCGGTACTCGACTTCCGAAGTTTTCTTGAAATCTCCGCGTGAAATGCCGTCCAGTCTTGCGGCGATATCGTCTATGTAATCTCTCATAACGCGGTTGTTAACTTCAATTGTCTGACAAACTGCGCCGATCTCGTCATTTCCGCTGTAGTTAAATGAAACGTTGAGCTGTCCTTGTGCAACAAGCTTCGCCGTTTCCGCAACATCTTCAAGCGGTTTGAACACTTTTTTAAGGAGTATCGTAAGATATGTTGAAATGATAATGCTGAAAACGATAACTATTATTGCGAACAGTACCAATATCGTTGCGTTGTTCCTGTGATATTCAAAATAGTTAAGCGCATAGCCCAGTTTCCACCCGAGAAGATCCATTCCGCACTGTGCGAAATTTATATTTTTATTGGTATAGTCTTTGAGTTTGATTATATTTCCCGCTGCAATATCTGTAGAATATCCGGGCATAACGTCGGAAAGATTTGTAAAAACGTCACTGCCGCTTGCATCGACCTTAGGCATATATTCATCGTTTTGGTGAACTATTATATCGCCGTTTGAAGTAACGAGCATAGCGTAGCCGTTTTCGTCAATATGCAGAGAATTGATTATATCCGCGACTTCATCTATGAAAATATCGCGTCCGAGCGCTCCGACTACCTGACCGTTCACCTCTATTTTTTTCGCACAGGTGATGACCATTCTGCCTGTTACCGCATCGGTATAAGGATCGGTAACTACAACTCCGTCAGAAGCAGCTGCGTTAAGGTACCAGCCTCTTGTTGTAGGATCGAAGCCTTCCGGAGCGGTCGCGCCGCTTGCGAACAGAATACTCTTATCGGAATATGCGACATAGACTTCAAAGCAATCATCATCGCGAGCCAGACAGTCCTGAAGGAACGGCAGACATTCACCTCTGTTTTCCGCATAACCTCTGTCTACGACTTCATCACCGATGAATTCCGTAAGAGAGATCTTTTCCTCCAGCCAAGACTGTAATTTCATACTGCAATCTTCCAGCTGAGCGGAAACGGTGCGTTCCATTTGGTTCTGGTTCGTAAGTGCGGTCAGAAAGCACGCCACCAGTGCCACAAAAAGCACTGAAAGCACTGTAATAAGGTAAATATGTTTACCGAGTTTGGCTTTAAGACCCTTATTCTTATTAAACACAGCTATCACTCCATTTAACAATAAAAATAATACACTATAATTATATCATTATGCAATAGATAATGCAATTCATTTTGGAAAAAATTAAAAATTTTCAACATATTTTTAGGATTTGCGGCATAAATGGGCATAAGTTTTTGTATAAAACGTAAAATGGAGCCATAAAAAGCAAAATAAAGTAAGATATTTACTTTATTTTACAGCTGTAATTTTGCGCAGAGCGCAAAGTTTAAAACTATCGAAAAAGTCTTAGATCAGGCGCGGACAAACTAAATAGCGAAAAACAAAACCTTGCCCGAAAAGCTGATCCGGCGCAGCCGCGCCGGTGGGGTCAAGGGGCGAAGCCCCTTGTCGCCGCCGGCTCTGCTTTAAAGTTTAAAGCGACGCCACCCAGTCTTTCAGCGCCTTTGCGGAAAACGCCCCGTTGAGTATCTTCCCTTCAATGAGATTCGCTCCCGGACAGCTCGGCGCAAGCAGTTCCGCCGTCTTTCCGAAACCGCTGCCGCCCGATGTGGCAAAAAGGATAATATCTTTCCCCGTAAGATCATAACTTTCAAGGAACGTGTTTATGATCCTTGGCGCAACATACCACCATATGGGAAATCCAAGCAATATTTTATCATACGCCGCGATATCCGCATCTTTATCCGCAAGTTCCGGACGCGCGGAAAGATCGTTCATTTCCACCGCACTGCGGGATTGATTGTTCGTCCAGTTAAGATCTGCGTGGGAATAGGGCTTTTCGGGTCTTATCTCGTAAATGTCCGCGTCAGCCGCATAAGCTAAACTCTTAGCTATCTTTGCAGTCGTTCCGCTTGGTGAGAAATATGCTACTAAAATTTTGCTCATAAAATATTACCCCTTCAATAAAATATTTTTGGAATTTTACGCTCTGAGTTCCGCGCCTAATTTGTCAAGTTCTTTGAGAACACGTTTTACCGCCGCGTCCGCCTGTTCGTCCGTGAGCGTTCCCTCGTGAGAACGCATTGAAATAGAATATGCAACGGACTTTTTGCCTTCGGCTATCTGCTTTCCTTTGTAAACGTCAAACAGCGTTACCGATTCAAGGATATTTCCCACAGCCTTCTTGATAGCCTTTTTAAGTTCCGCAACGGGCAGCGCTTCATCGCATACTATTGCAAGATCCCTCGTTGCCGCGGGGAACTTAGGCAGCGGCTTGAAAACTTTTACCGCCGTGGCTTCTTCCATAAGTTCTGTAAGGTTTATCTTTGCTGCATATGCTTTTGTACCTATGCCGTAATTTTCAAGCACTTCGGGGTGAAGTTCTCCCACAATGCCGTAATTCTTTCCGTTCTTGGAAATGACCGCGCAGCGTCCCGGGTGGAAAGTGCTTGCCTCCGCAAATACGGCGGTATCGGTACAAGCGGTGTATTCAACATCTTCCACGCCCACAAGATCAAACATCGTGTCTATCATTCCCTTTATGTCGTAGAAATCCTTTTTGCCGCCGTACATTCCTATCGAAAGGCGTACAGGCTCATCGGGAAGTTCCCCGCCGTTCGGGATATATTCGCTGCCTATTTCAAATAAGCAAACTTCGGGATTTCTGCTGTTGTAATTCCTTGCAAGGACTTCACACATTGACGGGAGTACCGACGTTCTCATAACGGAAGTATCCTCGCCAAGAGGATTTGTTATAACAACGGTATTTCTCAACGGGCTGTTTTCGGGAAGTCTTATCTTGTCGAAATATTTCGGGCTGATAAAAGAGTATGTCGTTATCTCATATGCTCCCATAGAGACCATAGCGTTTGAAACTTTCCGCTCAAATTTCTGCTTTTCTGAAAGCTGCGCTTCTGCAACTCCGCGTATGATCGTTTTGGGAATGTTGTTGTAACCGTAAAGTCTTGCAACTTCCTCCGCAATATCCGCTTTGCACTCTATGTCAATTCTGACAGAGGGAGCATAAGCCTTGCCGTTCTCAACTTTGAAATCAAGCTTTTCAAGATATTTTATCATATCCGCTTCGGGAATATCCGTTCCGAGGAAATCATTTATCCATTCCGCGTTGAATTCCACGCCCTTGGGAGTCTTGTCGGAATAGTCCGCGTCGATGATCGTTTTTACAACTTCACCGCAGCCGAGCATTTCAACAAGTTCAAATGCTCTCATTATCGCAGGATAAGCGTTCTGCGGGTCAAGACCCTTTTCAAAACGCGCGGAAGCGTCCGTTCTCATTCCGAGGGCTTTTGCGGTGGTGCGGACGGAAGCTCCGTCAAAGCAAGCCGACTCAAAAACAACGTCCACCGTATCGTCCATGATACCGCTGTATTCGCCGCCCATTACGCCTGCCACGGCAACGGGCTTTTCAGCGTCTGCGATAACAAGCATATTCTCGTTGAGTTCTCTTTCCACACCGTCAAGAGTGGTGATTTTTTCACCGCTTTTTGCGTTGCGGATATTTATTTCCGAGCCCTTGATGTAACGGATATCAAATGCGTGCATGGGGTGACCGTATTCAAGCATAACATAGTTTGTGATATCCACAAAATTATTTATGGGACGTACACCGCTTGCGCGGAGACGTTCTCTCAGCCATCTCGGAGACGGAGCGATCTTTACGTTTTTAACAACGCCCGCAATATACCTCGGGCAAAGCTTCTGATTATGGATAGTTACTTTCAGCATTGAGTTTATATCCCCGTCAATGCCCTTGAATGAAGGAGTTTTCACCGTATAAGGACGGTCAAAAGTTGCGTGAGTTTCTCTTGCAAGACCGATGACCGACATACAGTCGGGACGGTTTGAGGTTATCTCGAATTCAACGCAGGTATCGTTCAAGCCGATAGCTTCTTTTATATCCTGACCGAGTTCAAAGGGAGCGCAGCCCTCTTCCTCCTGCATGATGAAAATTCCGTCCGCGATCGCATACGGGAAATCATGCGTTGTAAGACCAAGTTCGCCGAGGGAACAGAGCATACCGTTTGACTCAACGCCGCGAAGCTTGCCTTTCTTTATTTTAACGCCGTTCGGCAGCGTTGAACCGTCCATAGCGACAGGAACGATATCCCCTGCTTTTACATTTGACGCGCCGGTAACTATCTGTATCGGCTCGCCGTTTCCCGCTTTTCCCACGTCCACCTGACACACAACAAGGTGATCGGAATTTTCATGGGGAACTACCGAGAGAAGTTTTCCCACAACGACTTTGCTTATCTCCGAACCTTCCGTATCCCAACGCTCTACTTTCGAGCCGGAAAGAGTCAGTCCCGAGCAGAATTCTTTTATCGGCATATCCGACACGTCAATGTAATCGTTAAGCCATCTCATTGAAAGATCCATTTAAATCTATCCTTTCGTTATTTTGTTAAGTTTATTTTATTTTCAAGTTCACTCTGAAAAAATGCGGGGTCAAATTTCTGATAGCCGCTTAAATTTATTTCGCGCTTTTTTCCGCGTAATGAAATTATTACTCTGTAGCCGCTGTGAACACCGTTTGTTCTGATATCGCGTATTTTACAGTCGGTAATTTCATCATATGCCGCAACTATGGGCGATGAGGGGGCGAAAAAGAAACCGTCCAGAAAATATGCAGGTTCCGAAGAATACTCCGTAAGATACATCTGCGAACACAATTTCCCGTAATCCTCATCGGAAAGGCTTTGCAGATATGAAGCCGTTTCAGCCATTCCTCTTGAAACATAGAATATCTGCCATACAAAGCAGAGAATGCACACCACGCCGAAGATCCCGCCTGCTATATTCCATAAAATATCAATGGAATTTTTCATAATGTAAAATCCGCCCGCCGCAAACAGTGCAAGCAGTATCATCGCAAGAATTTTCATGGGTGCGAAAACAGCTTCTCTGCGGCATTTTTTCAGAACGGGACAATTTTTTCCGTCAAACTGCATTATAAATGTCTCCTCTCTTTAAGTTCGGAAACAAATCTGAGGAGTTCATTCTCCTGCTTCAAGCTTAGTTTTATTACCCTGCTCGTGCCGTAGGAATTTACTATAGCTTCATAGCCCACAGGCGTTCTTTTTTGGCATACTGTTCTGGTCTTAAAACTTGTTATGTCCGTATATTCCATAAGCATCGGCACTTTCGGAGAAAACAGCCATCGGCTGAAATAATATATAGGCTTTGAATAGGGTGCGGCTTTTTCAAACTCCGAAAGCAGCCCCTCATATTCCTCGTCCGTAAGATACTCGATCTCCTCCGCGACCTCTTTAAGTCCGCGTATCCTTGAATATATATCACCGAAAAATTTATAAGCTAAAAATGCTATCAGGAGCAGACCGAACACTAACGACACGATCCCTCTGAATTTCTCGCGCAATTGAATAATAAAGCCGACCACGCAGACAAACAGTATACTTGCATAGAACAATGACGAAAATATCGCTTCCGCCTTAAAGAGCGACTTTTTGAGACATAATTTCATTATAGGGCAGTTTTTTTTATCATTATTGTAAGCCATACTACGTCACCTCATTTATATAACACATATTTTTACCTCCTAAATATTTTTATTCATTAAAATATTCTCTAATCTCACTTTAGATGCTTGAGCATATTTGGTATCTATTTCAATTCCAATATACTTCCGATTTAGTTTTAACGCGGCTTCTCCTGTACTTCCAACCCCATTAAAACAATCTAAAACCACATCATTTTCATTTGAAGCGATCTTAATTATTTTTTCTAAAACTGAAACAGGTTTTTGAGTAGGGTGAAGATTCTTTCCGTTTTCATCTTTAATCCTCTCTTTTCCCATACAAATACCACTTTCAATAAAATTATGCATATCTCTTTGATTAGTAAAATTCCATGTATGACCTTTATTCCAACAGGAAATTATCAATTCACAGCTATTCAAAAAAGATGATTTTCTAATATTTGGCACAGGATTTGTTTTATGCCATACCATGAATTGAAAAGTATCAAATTCCGGATCAAAAGCTTTATGATATTCACCGATCAGATTGTATGAACAAAAAATAAATATGTTTCCCTTTGGAGAAAGAATACGTTTAAATTCAGGGACTAAAGATTTCGGATCCAAAAGTTTCAGATCCCATTCTGCAAGGTCATTATTTATATCTGTCCGCCAATCAAAGCATAAATTACCTGTACTATATTGAGCAAGATTATAAGGTGGGTCTGTCAAAATCAAGTCTATGGAATTGTTTGGTATTTTTTTTAGTACTGAAAAGCAATCATCATTAATTATAGTACATTTATTCAATTTATCTATATTAATCATTTCCCACCAAAATATAAGGCTTTTATTGTAGATAATGATTTTTTTATACTATCGGCAGATTTTTTATATTGTCCAAAAACAACATTAAACCCATCTTTATCATTACATACAAAGTTCCAATAATCTTTGCCAATAAGGAGTTCATCATCAGCAAAAAACTGCCTTACCCTTTCTTGTTTCCAATAATTCCCCTCACCGTATTTGTTATAAGCTGTTCCAAAAAATATTTTTACTTTTGCGGTTTTATCATCTTTCAATAAATTTTTAAGTAAAAAATATTCATCAAGAAGTGCCGATTTCTCTGCTTTAGCTTTCTTATTGTCCAAATCTCCGGAAGCCTTTAATTCAATCAAATAATGTTCATTTTTACTCGGATTATAAAAGTAATTGTCTGTAACGTGTGTCCGTTCATAACTTGTAACATTTTTAGGATATATAACATCAAATGTTGAATAATGCTCTACCGACGGAACTGCTGTATGATCGGTATAATTATCCAAAATTGAAGCTATTCTTTGAGTCTGATCGGGAAGAATAAACGAATCTATATTGTCTTTTACATCATACGATAATGTCGCTATTTTATTCCCAAGCATTTCCAGAACGTTCCCAAAACTACTGTCAAAGCTTCTTACAAAAGCAGAATAGAACATAAATTCATCACCAAGTTCTGCAATGAAACAGTTCATTTTTTTCATATTAATTACACCATCATCGCAATTTAATTCACGTTCATATCTGCTTGTAAGTCCTGCTGCAAAGCTTTTTATGCTGCTGTCAACAAGAGCTTCAATGGCTTTTACTTTGTCTTTACGCATATAACATTCTCCCCCTCCTCAGAACTGACCGAGGAATCTCATATCGTTCTCGTAAAGCAGACGGAGATCGTTTATCTCATAACGTCCCATTGTAATACGTTCCAGACCGATACCGAACGCAAATCCGCTGTAAACTTCCGGATCTATGCCGCAGCCTTCAAGGACTTTCGGGTGGACCATACCCGCTCCGAGGATCTCGATATATCCCTCGTTCTTGCACATGGGACAGCCCTCGCCGTGGCAGTTGAAGCACATTATATCCACTTCTGCGGAAGGCTCCGTATAGGGGAAATGGTGCGGGCGGAGACGTATCTTGCAATCCTCGCCGTAAAGGCGTTTCATGAGAAGTTCCAGCGTTCCGTTAAGATCTGCCATTGTAATGCCCTTGTCTATAACAAGTCCCTCTATCTGGTGGAATATTGGGGAGTGTGTAGCGTCCACCGCATCGGAACGGTAAACTCGTCCCGGGGAGATTATCCTGATAGGCGGCTTTTTCTTTTCCATAGTTCTTATCTGAACGGAAGAAGTCTGGGTTCTGAGGACTACATTATCGTTGATGTAGAAAGTGTCCTGCGTATCTCTTGCAGGGTGGTGCTTGGGCATATTGAGTGCCTCAAAGCAATAGTGATCCGTCTCAACTTCCGGACCTTCAACGACTTCAAAGCCCATGCCGAGGAAAATTTCCTTTACATCGTTAAGAGTGACCGTCAGCGGGTGGAGTTTTCCCACCGTCTGCGTCTTGCCGGGGAGAGTAACGTCGATAGTCTCCTCTTTCAGCTTCTTTGCCGCAAGTTCTTTTCCGAGCAGATCCGCTCTTTCGGTAAGTTTTTCTTCAATGGTCCTGCGTACTTCGTTTGCGAGCTGACCGATAACGGGTCTTTCCTCTGCGGAAAGACCGCCCATTTGTTTAAGTATTGCAGTCAGTTCGCCTTTTTTGCCGAGATATTTTACTCGGAGATTTTCCAGTGCGTCCGCCGCGCCGCATTCAGCCAGTTCCTTTTCGGCAAGCTGTCTGATCTTTTCGAGCTGTTCCTTCATTGTGTACCTATCCTTTCGGTAAAAATTTATCCCAAAACAAATGCCCTGTCCCGATACAGGGACAAGGCACATCATACCTTGTTCATACCACCCTATCGGAGCCGATGCTCCCGCACCGAGTCCTTTGCCTTAACGCGGCACACGTTCCCGCCTACTGCCCGCAAGTATGCTTAGCAAGGGGTTCAACAGGACCATTCACGGGTGAAATTTCACTTTACCGCGGCGCAAAAGACTTCCAGCAAATGTCTTTTTCTCTGAAAACGCCGCTTCCGATACAGCTACTTTGCCCGGTCATAATGTTTCGGGACATTTCCATAACTATATTATATACAATAAAGTCACAAATTGCAAGTAAATTTTTATTTAAATTTATTGAAACACAAAAAATTTTATGGTATAATATATTTTATACAAAATTCTGTGAAAATTTTATGCCGTGATCGGAACAGTTTCAGGGATAATTTCCCAATCCGATCATATGTGAAGGGAATTGTTGAAATGGATATTTTTGTCGAACAGATAGTTAAAAAAGAAGTCACCGGCAAGGACTGGGCAATACGCACCGCCATCGGTCTCGGTATGGGCATATTGCTTGCAGTGTCATTGTTCGTGTTCCTGTTCATAATGCCGATACTGGGTCTGCCCCTTTTTGTCGGAGTGATATGGGGCGGCTGGTACCTTATCACCAACACCGACTGCGAGTATGAATACATCGTCACCAACGGCGAGATCGACATCGACAAGATCATAGCCAAGAGAAAACGCGTCCGCCTTATCACCGCCAAAGCTTCCGCTTTTGAAGGCTTCGGCGAATATAAGGACGCTCCCGAAGCCGAAAACGGCGTTACCGTCGTAAGTGCCGTAGGAGTCGGCGAGACCGCAAACGAAGCGGGAGAGATAGTTCCCCTGAAAACCTATTACGCCGACCTGAAACATCCCTCCGCAGGTAATGTCCGTCTCATATTCTGCCCCGAACAGCGTGTTATCGACGCACTTTCACCGTTTTTCTCCCGACAGTTAAAAATAGAAATGTCAAAAAGACATTAACTTTAACATTTAACAAGTATACATTTGAAAGGATATGATATAAATGACCGTTGGCTCTTATATTCTTGAGATCCCACGCATCAAGAAACTCGCCGCAAAACCAAAATTCATCGCAAGATACTATTCCCCCGCCGAAATGAAGTTCCTTATGGAAAAACATTTCCCCGTACCCGTTATCGCGGAAATGTTCGCGGCTAAACTTGCCTTCCTGAATGCAATGGGCGTTCACGCAAGAGATTATAAGGCAAATGAGATCTCCGTTCTCACCGATTACGGCGGAAACTATTATATAAGTCTCAGCGGAAATTCCAAAAGAGCCTTTGCCGCCAAAAGACTGCGTACCGCCGTAAGCTGCTCACACTCCCGGCACGCCGCCCTTTCGACAATAATTTTCTACGAATAAATATAATTGCATACAAGCTTTGAAGGAGGTAAGCCATATATGATATTCCCAACACCAAGACAAATGAAAACGATCGAGGAAAACTCCGATGGCAGCGGCATTTCCTACCGCGCACTTATGGAGAACGCGGGTGAAATGCTCACTCTGCTCATAAACCAGATCGGCGAGGATTTCGACCTGTCGGCGGGAGCCGTGATCTTCTGCGGCAGCGGAAATAACGGCGGCGACGGCTTTGTTACCGCACGGCTCCTTGCGGAAGCGGGGATCCCCGTGACCGTTGCCCTTGCCTGCGGCGACCCTTCCACCGAGCTTGCCACTATAGAATATATGGAACTCAGCGGCGCAAAAGGCGTTGAAGTCATAGATATAAACGACAACATCGAAATGGTGTTCAAACACCTTTCCGCCGCGTCTATAATCGTTGACGCCGTTTTCGGAACAGGCTACAGGGGATTTCTCCCGCAGAACATAAAAGACTGCTTTACCTACGCCGAACAGTGCAGCGGCATAAAGATCGCCGCAGACGTTCCGTCAGGCGGAGACTGCCTGAGGGGAACAGTTGCCGAAGGAACTATGAAATGCGCATATACCGTAACTTTCGGCTACAAAAAAGTCGGAATGTTGATGTACCCGCTTGCGGACTACTGCGGAGAGATCATAGTTGCCGACATAGGATTTACGGATTCATGCATAAAAAGGATAGACTATCTTCCGAGACTGTTTGACGAAAGGACCATGCTTTCCGTTTTCCCGAAACGGCACAAGAATTCCTACAAAGGCGACTTCGGAAAACTTATGAACATAGCAGGCTGCGCAAGAATGAGCGGCGCGGCTATGCTTTCCACAAGCGCTGCCCTTAAATGCGGAACAGGACTCGTTACCCTCGCTTCTACCGACGCGGTGATAAACCGCATAGCTGCGCATATCCCGGAAGCTACATATCTTCCTCTTTCCGCAGGCAGAAACGGTTCTCTTACCGAATCTGACGCCGACACCATCATGAAAGAACTTAAAAACAAGACTGCCGTTTGTATCGGCTGCGGGCTTTCCGTTACCGCAGGAACAAAAGCAGTCGTAAAAAAAGTGCTGACCGAAACGGAATGTCCCGTTATTCTGGACGCAGATGGAATAAATTGCATATCGGACAACATAGATATAATAAGAAACACAAAGAACAAGCTCATCATCACTCCGCATATCGGCGAACTTGCAAAGCTTTCGGGGAATTCCTCCGAAAATGCTGCCGCCGACAGGCTCACACTTGCGGTCAATATCGCGAGGGAATATGATGTTATCGTGGTCGCAAAAGGCGTTCCTACCTTTGTGGCGGGCGACGGAAAGGTCTATGCCGTTCCCGCGGGAAATCCGGGACTCAGCAAAGGCGGCAGCGGAGATGTACTTGCGGGCATAATAGCCGCTCTCTGCGCACAGGGCATAGAACCGTTCAAAGCGGCTGCCGCGGGAGTATACCTTCACGGTGCGGCTGCGGATAATGCGGCGGAAAACTTTTCCGAAACAGCAATGCTCCCTTCCGATGTGATAAACAGCCTGTCTTTTGTGTTCAAAAATTTGAACAGATAGGGCAATTTTCCCATGTGAACAAAAACATATCCTTGCCCTCTGTTCGGAAAACGGAGGGCAATTTTATGTACAAAAGAAGGACTTTTGCCGCAGGATTTTTTATACTTACAGCAATAACATTGCTTTTATTTACGAGCTGTAACAAAAGCGGCAGCGGGATACTTGAAAGATCGCCGGATATAAATGTTCCGTTCGGAGCGGAAGCAAAAATGCAGGCAGGAGAACTTGAATTCGAGGGGAATTTAAAACGCAGTGCCGCAGGTATATGGAGTATGGAAATAACCTCTCCCGAAACGCTTGCGGGACTGAACATTTCCTATGATGACGGCAGCGGGGTAAAAGCCGTTCTTGACGGACTGGAACTTGACGTTCCCACAGAGAACATTCGTGACGGGGCGGTATTTTCGCTCATATTCAAAGCCATAGACTGTGCCGCGTCGGCAGGAGAACTTTCCTGCACGAGTACCGAGGACGGGAATGTATACACGGGAGAATTTTCCGGCGGTACATATAAGCTGACATTTGATCCGAAGAGTTCCGCGCTCACAAGGATAGAGATCCCGACCAAAGAGATAGTGGGAGAGTTCACCGGATTCAGCATAATAAAAGGAGACGTTCAGCCGCCGGAGGAGACGACTGTAACGCAGCCGTCTGAGGAAACTACCGTTATAATACCGGGATAAAATAAAAAAAAGAGATCTTGTATCTCTTTTCAGTCTGTCGATAAAGTATAGTATAGTTTGTTGTCAAGCAACGGATTTTCTTAGAAAAACAAATTGCTCTGTATTGCCAAACAGCTCACCGGGCTGTTTGGCAAGGCTTAGATGGTATTAATCGTTAATGCCAAGGGGAACGCTCTCTCTTGCAGAGCGTTCCCCTCTTGCCGCTTGCAGCGGCAATTCACCCCTTTGCAGAGGCGCCTTCGTAAGGGGAATTTCGCCGTCTGCGGACGGCGACGAGGGCTCCGCCCCTCGACCCCGCCAGCGCGGCTGCGCTGGACCAGCCTTTCGGGCGAAGTTTTGTTTTTCGTTTTTTTAGTTTGTCCGCGCCTGTTTTTAGTTTTTCGATAGTCTGAAAAAGAGACCTCGCGTCTCTTTTTTATTTTCCCTCCGCTATGTCAAACTTCTGCGGCTTTATGCCCGCTCTCTTTATATCCGCCGTAAGTTCTTCACTGCATGAATACCTGTCGCTTACTTTTACTGCGGTCATTCTGTTCAATATAGGAACTATCCTGCCGTCTATACCCGAAAGCCTGCCTTGGAATTCCCTGTCATCATCAAGCCTTGTCATCGGATCGTCAGGAACTGCCAGCGTCAGCGCATAATACAACACCATGCCCAAAGAATATATATCCGTCCACGGTCCTTGGTTCCCGTAATGCTGATACTGCTCAAGCGGCGCATATCCGGGCTTTAACTCGACTGTCATGCTGTTCTCTCCGTCAAATATGAACTGCCTTGCATTCCCGAAATCCACCAGCCGTACCTGCCCGCTGATATCCACCATGACATTATTCGGCGAAATATCTCTATGTATAACGTTCCTGCTGTGGATATGCCCGAATACGGAAGAAATGTTCCCCGCCGCATAAATAAACTGTCCCTCATTTATCTTCCCGTATTTTTCCGTATATTCCCTTATCGTCATTCCGTGAACATATTCCATTACATAGTAGACTGTGCCGTTCTGTAAAAATGTCCCGAATACTTTTATAACGTCCGTATCCGTGCTGAGAGCCGAAAGTATATCCGCTTCGTTCCTGAATTTTTCCATTCCCGACAGGAACTCGCTTTTCTGCATCGAAACTATCGGCTCTACCGTAAAACCGTCCTCGGCGCGTATCGCGATCCCTTTGGGATAATATTCTTTTACCGCGACCGTCCGTTCCTTTTCCGTGTCGTAAGCAATATATGTTATCCCAAAACCGCCCGAACCTATCACTCTGCCTATAACATATCTGTCGTCAAGGACGCTCCCCGCTTTCAGAGCGACCGATTCGCTTTTTATGCTGCAATCATATCCGCATACGGGACATAAACTGCCCTTTACCGGAGAAGAACATCTCCCGCAGACTTTTTCCATATATATAACTCCGTTCTGTTTCGGAATAGATCCCGTTATCGTCCGCACCGCGCCTGCGATCTGCACGGTACCGCCTTAATAATTATACCCTATCCCGCCCCGGAAATCAAGAGTCATTCTTCAAAAGCAAATTCACAGGCTTTATCATAGTCAAATTTATGCTCTATCGCATATATCACCTTTGCATCGGTGAGATCTCTCGCATAGAGTATCTCCTTTCCCGCCGCTTTCAGCAGCTTCTGCATCTCGTCAAGTTCCAGTCTGAAGATCAGTCCGAGTTTTATTATGTGGAGCCTTGTAGGCACACGCTTGCCGTTAAGGAGCTGATAACCGTAACTCCTCTCCACATTCAGTTTGCGTATCACGTCCGCATGGGAAAGTTTCTTTTCCGCAATATATTTATTTATAAGAATATGTATATCCGGAACTTTGTTTTCTAACACGGCTGCTTCGTCAAAAAAAACGTCTTCTTTAAGCTTTCTTTCAAGATCTACCGTATCCATATAAATATTTCCTTTCAATTATTCTCAGCTGTCAGCTTTTTCTATAAAGACTTTTTTAAATTCTATGCCCGCCAGCAGGAATTTCAGTCCCTTTTCGTCCAATCCCGCTATCTCTTCCTCGGAAATAACAAATCTCAGTTTGTCAACGCCTTCTCCGTTACCTATAAGATATTGATCTCCGAACCATGACGGCAATATGTTGTCACCCGAAATATGCACAAAATTCTCATCATGATCCAAAGGTCTGTACCACGGATATTCCGTCCAGTATACTTCCAATTCGTCCACCGTTATCAGAACATCCCCGCCTATGCTTTCAAGATCCTTTTTGGGGATATAGTCCGTATAACCTTTTTGCCTGCCGCTGCTCATATCATAGCACAGCGCGCCTTTCCCCGCAGCATAAAGAGAAGGATCGTATTCTTCCGCATATGCCGATCTTATCATCACATTGTCCGAGGAAAAACATATGCCGTCATTTACCGCTTCGAGCGAACTCCTCGGAAGTACAAAAACAAATTCCTCCAACCCTTTATTGAACGCAAAAAATCCATCGTCATTCACCGCCGTATTAAATGCCGAAACTTCCACCGGCACGCCCTGCATATCTTTTACCCTTATCCCGTAAGCATATACTATCTCTTTCGTATAGCCTTGCCAAGGATTAACTTCTATCGGCTCAAGTTCAAGCGTGAACTTTATATCTCCTTTAAATGCCGACAGATCGCTTTTTTCTATCAGGTTCCCTGTTTTCCAGAAACCCGGGTACTCGTCGTCTATCGGAAAAGTAATGCCGTTTGAATGTTTATTTTCCTCATTTGTTTCTGCGAACCGACCTGCTCCGACTATTGTTATTATTATCATCAGCATAAGTGCTGCCGTCGTAAAAAAGCGTCCGAAATTAAATTTTTGCTTTTGAAGTTTTTCTGCCCGATCGCTCGCAGGTGCTGCCGCGGTATTGATATTATCGGAATTCAAAAGTATCGGTTCGGGAGGTATCTTCTCCGAAACTTCCGCCGCCGCTTTTTTCAGTTCCGATGCGCTGCTGTAACGCTCCGCAGGATCTACCATAGTGCATTTCCTTATGATATCCCATAACCCGCTGCTTATGCTGAAAGAATTGCCGCCGAATTTCTCGTCATTTTCCAATCTTTCATACGGATCGTCCGTAAGTGTTCCCGTCAGTGCGTAATATACCGATGCGCCGAGAGAATAAATATCCGTCCATGCGCCCTGCCTGCCCTTTTTTGTATATTGTTCGATAGGCGTATAACCGGGCTTCATAACGACTGTATGTGAAGAAGGATTTGACGGGTCAAAATACCTTGCCGCGCCGAAATCTATAAGCTTTATCTCTCCTTCGCCGCATATCATGATGTTATCCGAAGAAACATCTCTGTGCAGTACGTTCCTGCCGTGTATGACTTCCAGCGTTGCCGCAAGCTTTTCCAACAGATAAACTGCCTGACCTTCCGAAATAACACCGTTATCTTTTACATATTTTTTCAGTGTTATCCCGTTCAGATATTCCATCGCGATATATACCGTTCCGTTTTCGCGGAAGTGATCGTAAATATTCACGATCCCGCCGCTCTTGCCGAACTGTGATATGGTCTCCGCTTCACGGTAGAAACTTTCCGCGCCTTTTTTCAGTGCCTCCGCAGCTTTTTCGTCCGTCGTAAGCACATCTTTCCCGTTTTTTGAACGGTATGCCGTTCCATACGGGAAATATTCCTTTACTGCGATCTTTTTATCCTTTTTTGTGTCATAGCAAAGGTAAGTTAACCCGAAACCGCCTCTGCCCATTACTCTGCCTATAATTATATTCTTATTTATCCTTGCGCCCACGGGCAAAGCGGAAACATCGTCCTTTTCCGACCCGTCATGACCGCAAAAACGGCACGGTTCTTCCGTGATCTCGGAAAAACAGTTTTCGCAAAGCTTTTTTCCGTTTATCTCTATCAAAGACCATGCCGCCTCCCCTTTTTTATTTTTAAAAACTTTTCGGGAACAGTTTTAACTCTCCGCCGCTTTCAGCTCTGCGGAATTTATCGTAACGTTGCATACCTGAAAGCCCAGTCCGCTGTCTCCCAGTGCTTCGATATCCCCTCGCGCTATCCTGAAAGAAAAACTTTTCGTATCTTTATCCACATCATAAACGCTGTCATCTGAACCGCTGTAACCGCGCGGCTCGACCTGCTCCCCGTCTTTTTTTGCATCAAGAACGTGTACCGCCGCCCAGCCGTTATCGGGATCCATGGTTTTTATGTTATAGAAATACGTACCGTTTTCGGGCTCCACGTCATAGTCATCTGCGGAAATATCAAGAGTTATCTCCACATCTCCGCCGAAAGCCGTAAGTTCCGACTTGGGGATATCGGTTCCTTTTCCCCAGAAGCCAGGATATTCACTGTCAAGCGTTATGGTCTTGCTTTCCGCCCGAACGTTTTCCGTATTTTTGTTTTCCGAGTCCTCATTTCCTGTGTCCTCATTTCCCGCGTCCTCAACATAAGCCGACTTGACATAAAGGTTCAATACCTCAAAGGATATCCTTCCCTTTATATTTTTGTAGCTCTCATATGGAAGAATGAACGAGAATTCATTGTCCGAAACTTCGTACCAGCCTTCGCTGTCTGCTTCTTTGCCGATAACGTCTATATCAATAAATTCCTCTCCGTCTCTCAGTCTGAGCATACGTTTATATCCGCCGTCACTGTCCTGTTCGCTGTCAACGAACTCCAGAGCGAGAGTGAACTTCATATCCCCGTCGAAAATATAAAGTGAAGATTTATATATCGAATTTTTTCCCTTTTCCCTGTCTCCCGGATAGGAACTGTCAAGTTCTATGATCCTTTCGTGAGTGCCGTCGAGTTCTTCCGAACTGTAAGTAGTCATGACCTCACGCCGTGAAGTTTCAGTCTCCGTCTCCGTTTCGGTTTTTGCTTCGGTCTCTGTTTCCGTGACCGCAGCCGAAGTGCTTTCCGAAGTCTCGACGATAGGAGCGTCATTGTTTTCTCTGCCTGCGATCACCGCTCCGACCGCCGCGGCAATAACTACCACCGCCGCCGTGCAGATCCCCGCAATGAGTTTTCCGTTTTTCTTTCCGCCTTTTTTCTTATAAACATTTACCTGCGGATCGTAACCTTCACTGTCAACGGGAAGATCGTCCGTAATATTCACTGTTTCTTCGGCATTATCTTCCGTTTTTACATCATCTTTCCGCTCGGGAGCTTCTGTGATCTCCTCCTTGGAAACATCTTTCGCAGCGGTATCTTCTGCCTGAGAAGGCGTTTCCGCCGTGATATTTCCCGTATCCTCAGGTGAAAGCGTCAGCGGTTCGGGCTTTAACGGAGCATTTACCGCCGACAAAGCTTTCCGCAGTTCTATTGCGCTGCCGTATCTGTCCGAAGCATTTATCATCGTACACTTTTTAAGGATATTCCAAAGAGAAGTATTTATCTTCCGTTTATTTGAAGAAAATTCATCATCGCTTTCCATTCTCTCATACGGATCGTCAAGTACAACTCCCGTCAGAGCATAATATATCGACGCGCCCAGAGCATAAATATCCGTCCATGCACCTTGTATGCCCTTTTTCGTATACTGTTCAACAGGCGTATATCCCGGTTTCAGAACGACCGTCAGGTTTGAAGAACTTTCCGCAAATATCTGCCTTGCCGCTCCGAAATCTATGAGTTTTATCTTTTTATCCTTGCATATCATTATGTTGTCCGGAGAAATATCCCTGTGCAGCACTCCCGCGCTGTGGGTAATGCTCAGCGCAGAAGCCATTTTATCCATGATATACAGTGCCTGACCGTCCGATATATTTCCATGCAGTCTTATGTAATTTTTAAGAGTGATACCGTTTATGAATTCCATCACCAGATAGACCGTGTTATTTGCACGGAAGAAATCATACACGCTCACTATATTCGGATTTCCGTTGAACTGCGCCACCATTTCCGCTTCGCTGTAGAATTTTTCCGCGCCCTTTGAGAACGCTTCCGCCGATTTGGGGTCAGCGAGAAGTACTTCCGTTCCGCTGTTTGAACGGTAAGCGATCCCGTTAGGATAATATTCCTTTACCGCGATAACTTTATCCATTCTTATGTCATAGCCGAGATATGTTATCCCGAAACCGCCTTTGCCCATTACTCTGCCTATGATGATCTTATTATCGAGTTTAGTGCCGAGCGGAAGAACGGTATGATCCTCTGCGGCATTTTCGGGTGAATATCCGCAGTTCCCGCATATCCCGTCCTTAACTTCCGAAAAGCAGTTCTCACAAAGCTTTTTATTGTTTATTTCAAACATACAAGTGAAACGCTCCTTTCCCGCGTCAGCTCCTGAACAGCTTTGAGAGCAGCTGTCTTAGAGGGCTGTCTGTATCGCTCATACGGCTGATCCTGCCGGGGAGCCTGATATTCTGCCGTTTCAGCGGGATATCCGAAAGCGCCTTGCGGAATTCTTCCGTAGACTGATACCTGTCGGTATATTTGAGCATCATCGCCTTATATATTACGTTCCACAATTCGGGACGAATGTTATAAACATTGCTTTCCATATCCGAATCATCTTCGATACGGTTCTGGGGATTTTCGGGAACTTTTTTTGTGAGTCCGTAAAAGATCGAAGCCGCAAGGGCATAAATATCCGTCCATTCGCCCTGTTTGCCCTTACGCATATACTGTTCTATAGGGGCAAAGCCGGGTTTAAGAATGACCGTCAGCAGCTGCGAACCTTCGGGGAACACCTGTCTTGCCGAGCCGAAATCCAACAGTTTCACACTGCCGTCTCTGCAAAGCATTATATTGTCAGGGCAGACGTCTCTGTGCAGAACGTTCTTACCGTGGATATGCGCCAATGCCGACGCCGCCTTGTCCGCGATATAAAGCGCCTGCCCCTCGTTTATCGTTCCGCAGTTCACAACATAGTCTTTCAGTGTCATACCCGTAAGGTATTCCATGGTAAAATAAGCGGTATTGTTTTCATAAAAGAACTGATATACTTTCACGATATCAGGTTCATCGGAAAATTTTGCGATGAACCCCGCTTCGTTATAGAACTTCATAACGCCTTCCTTGAACAGTTCCGCAGATCTTTTGTCGCGCACCATCAAAGCGGTCCCGCCTTTTTTTCTTACGGCAAGTTCTATGGGGAAATATTCCTTTACAGCAATGATCTTATTATATTTCACATCATACGCAAGGTATGTTACCCCGAAGCCTCCGCGTCCGAGAACTTTGCCGATTATAAAATTTCCCATAAGTATCGTTCCGCATGGCAGGACCATATCGTCCGGAACATAATTCTCGGAAGAAAACCCGCATTTTTTGCAGGGTTCTTTTCTTATCGGCGAAAAGCAGCTCGAACACAGCGTTTTATTTCCCAATGTAACCATATAAACGCTTCTCCTTTTATTATATCATTGAACTCCGTAAATTTCAAGCGATAACAGCTTATATCCTTAAATCGGATATTATCCGTTTCACACCGACAAATGTTCTCTGCCGATATCATTTTCTGCTGTTGTTTCCGAAGGCGGTCCCGACAGATCCGACGATCCCGATGTTTCGGACGTATCCGAAGTTTCCGATGCTTCGGACGTATCGGATGTTTCGGAAGTTCCGGTCATTTCGGACGTTTCCGAAGTTTCCGAAGAAGAACTTTCGTAAGCTGTCGTAATTTCTTCTGTTACGGAAGCGAGCAATTCTGACGTTGCGCTTGTGGGGCTTGTAAAACTGTTCTCATTCGGCGGCGGTGAAGTTTCCGAAAGCACTGCTGCGGACTGTTTAAGATCGTTCTGATCCTCACCGTCTCCCCCGCGGCTTTTTAACAATACCACCGCTGCAATGACCGCGATCACCGCAACGACTGCAATTATTGCCGCCGCTAAAACGGCTGTGTTTGCGGAACGGTCCTTTTTTTTCTTTTTTTCTGTCGTTTTCGGCATATCCTTTACATACGGGATATCTTCAAATACCTCGTCCTTGTCGATGTGTATTATGCCGCATACCGCCGTATAGTTATCGCCCTTGTTCTGACCGCGAAGTATATGCCTTTTCAGCATATATTTCAGCCACACGTCCGCGCTGTCCGATTTGAGCAGATCCGCTTCCATTTCCGACTCGTACACATAGTCCCAGAACCCGTCGCTGCATATCAGAAAAGCGTCTCCGTTCTCAAGTTTTATCGGTTGGTAATGTTTTTTGATATTCAGTTTTTCCTCGCTGCCCAGAACTTTAAGGAGCCTTGCTCTGTCCTCGCTGCCGCGTATATCCTCCGGACGGATAAGACCCATATCCACCGAAGCCTGACAAACGGAATGATCTTTCGTCTGAGCCGTCAGCTTGTTCCCTCTGAAAAAATACACCCTGCTGTCTCCCGCATTTGCATATACAAATCGTCCGTTTTCAATAAAAGCCGCGGCGACGGTCGTTTTGCCGCCGTCGCCTTTATTCAGGACCTCGGTGTTTGCACCTTCCATAAGCTCTGTTATACGCTCATCGGTGTAACCGCCGAAGCAATTTTCTTTAAAATATCCTATCGCTGCGGAGGACGCCACTTCTCCGTCTGAATGTCCTCCAAGACCATCCGCAACAATAAAAAGCCCTCTTTCCCTGCTGCACAGGTACGAATCTTCATTTACGCTGTGACCGCCCGCACAGGTATATTCGGCTGAATCGATTATCATACGTTTGATCCTTTCTTAAACAACGGTTCAATATTTGATCTGGAAAAGCTGTTCCGCGCTTCCGAGATAGAAATATGTGCCGTCCGGGAGCATTGTAGGAACGTTCGGCGTAAGTTTCTGACCGTTTCCGAGGAAAGTTCCGTTGCTGGAACCGAGATCCGTTATCTCATAACCGTTCGCAGTCTGTCTGATCTGGCAGTGAACGCCCGATATGCCCTTTGCGTCTACCGGGAAGCATACGTTACATTTCTGAGCATTTCTTCCCAGAACTATGCTGCCGTTTACATTGAAGGATCTGTTTGCCATTATTCCCTTCATGCCTGTTATCACTGCGCCTCTTGAAGAATGGTCTGCCGCCGTTGTAGGCTGCATAGCCTGACCGGAAACATTTGCAGGAGTTCCCGCAGCTGCCGGAGCCTTTTTCTTTGAAAGCACTACCGCGATCACGACTGCAGCGATCACGACTGCTGCCGCAATAATTACAACTATCAGCACCGTATTATTTGAACTTTCCGAATTTCCGCTGTCAACGTCCGCAGCTGCAGAAACAGTTTCCTCTCCTGCCGCGGAAGTTTCTTCTGCCGCAGTTTCCGCCGCGTCGTTATTTCCCTCAGTTACGTCCTCTTCGCCGTCAGTTCCGCTTCCTGCGGAAGATTCACCCGAAAGCGTATACGGAACGACATCGCGGTTTATTATTGAAAGAAGTTCATCGATTACTATAGCGTAATTCTGCTGATGTCCGCTTGAAAGATTTGTTATTGAATATGTATTTATGCCGACTACCTCGCCCTTGGAGTTTACTAACGGACCGCCGGAATTTCCCGGAGCGATATCGACATCTATCTGATAAACGTTCCTGCCGTTTTCATCTGTGGATTTTCTTGAAATACCGCCTCTTGTGGTGGTAATGTCGTTCATATCATATGAGATAGAAGTGCCGTCCATGAGCAGATCCGAGTCACCCGGGAAACCCAGTGCCGCGAAGTCATCATTTTCATCTATATCCGAAGAACGGCATACTACCAAAGGTTTTCTCTTATCTGTCGCCTGAGGAAGTTTAAGAACGCATATATCCTTCTCCTCATTTACCATATATATCTGAGCGCGCATAAAATCATTTGCTCCGTAAGAAAAGTACACCAATACTTCCGAAGCCTTTTTGCTGCTGACGTTCATAGTTGCATTGAGCGGATCAAGGCTTTTTATTCCGCTTGCCGTTTCATCAAGTACAACATGAGCGTTCGTAACGATATATTCTACCGGTTCGCCCTCATTGCCGATCGCAAATCCGCTGCCTCTGAAAGATATAGTGGGGTCATACTCGGTCTGATAACCGTAATCTCCCGAAGAACCGTCTCCCCGACCCCATATGCCTGCGCCTACCAAAGTCTCATAACTCCATATATAGCGATTACTGCTCGTAGAAGTAAAATTTGAAACAATGTATACAACGCCTTCTTTTGCGTCGGATATCGTCTCCGCGCCCGAAGGCACCGCAATAAGCGATAATGCCATCACGGCAGTTACCATGACGGACAGAAGTTTAAAAAATCTCTTCATAACAATACTTTCCTTTCGTAAATTACTTGGTAAATTCCAATACTACCGCCGTAAAATTGTCCTGATCCTTAAAACCTTTTAACAGGACTTTGTTCCTTATATCCGCCGCAGCTTCGTCCGCGTGCATTGAAAGCGACTCCGACAGCTCCGTTTCCGAAAGAGCATTATACACTCCGTCCGTACAAAGCAGAAGTTTATCGCCCAAAGAGGGAACGAAAGGTTTCGGGTTCCCATCGGGAGAGATCCCGTTTTTGCAGCCGATATATTGTGCGAGTGAATCCTTTTTTTTGTTTTCTCCCGCCTCATCGAAAGTCATATCGCCCGAAATGACCTGTTCCATAAGGCGGTTCATGTAATCTCCGTCCTCATTCAGTGCCGTGAGCGTTCCGCCGCTGAAAAGATATATCCTGCTGTCGCCTACCGTACACCAGTATATGCCCTTTGAAGTACATACTGCCGATACCGCCGTAGAACCTCCGCCTATGCCGCTGAGAACGACGTTTTCATTTATCCTGCAAAGAGCCTTTGACAGCAGTATATGTCTCGGGATATCCGGCGCGCTGTCTCTTATCAGTTCGAGCAGTGATGAAACAACATAAGCGCTGACCTTTGCTCCGCCCGACATTCCGCCCATTCCGTCCGCAACAACAGCCGTAAAGCCGTATTTCTCCACGTCTGCTTTCTTTACCGAAGAGAAGCCGAAGCTGTCCTCCTGATAATTTCTTGCGCCGCGGTCGCTGATACTGCCGAGAGCGATACGCTTAACGTCCGAGTCCGTAATTTTCATACGGATAAAAAAGCCGCCGCGTTTCATATATCAATATGTATAGTTTTCGTTGCAGAAGCTTCTGAAAACATAAGTTGCCGTACCGAACTGTATTTTATCGTAGTCATGCAGTTCCACAGGCATAAGGAGCATCGAATCGTTATGATAAACGTTGTTTTTTCCTTTTCCGAGAACGGGGCTGAGGAAGAACTTGCTGTTTTTGGAATCATATGCTATCACAGCGTTTCCGTCCGAAGAAACGGCTCTGTCAAAGGAAAGGTTTATATCGAACTTACTTCCCCTTCCGACGGAATTCTGTTCGCCGTGGATAACGAAGGAAGATCCTTTCTTATCGCCGTCCACCGCAACGAGCCAGCCTCTTACGGGGTTTATGCCTGCTTCCGTTTCTTCCAGAGCGATAGTAACGCTCATTCCGGAGCTGCCGCCTGCTGAACCGTTATCTACCGGCACAGTCGGCGGGAAAGCGTCACTTACGGCGTCGCTGTCATTCATTATAGGAACGGTTTTCGGGAATTCGGGCTGACCGCCGAGACCGATGGGCTGAAAGCCGCTGCTGTCCGAGCAATACGGACAAGAGGGATTCATTTTTTCATCATAGATGTGACCCTTGGGGCATTGTTTCATAAAAATCAGATCCTTTCAGAAAAATACGGGTAAAAGCAAAGAACTTCGGCAGTAGGCAGCACCGCGCAAAGATTGTCGTGCAGATGCGCCGTCAGATTTTAGTCTGTCGGTCAGCCCCTCTGTCAGCTTCGCTGACACCTCCCCTGTAGTAGGGGAGACCACGCCAGATTGGCTGAAAGAGCCGCAAAAGCTTTAGCTTTTTGCATACATGTCGTATGTCAAGGATCTTTCGGACAATATGACGGAAAATATGCAAGCAGATGTGCGGCAAAGCCGTAAGGCGTTCTTTGCGCGGTGCTGCCTAAAAGAGATTATAGCGCAAGACCCGTTCAAATTGGTGTGCAAACCTGCGATATTTGTATAATTATAGCACAGGGTCACAAATCGATGGTGTGCATATTTGCACACAGGCACAAAAAAGCGTTCCGGAGCATATGCCCCGGAACGCGCGATCTTTTATCTGCCTTTTTCGATACCGTATTTTTCGTAAAAATTTTCTATGTCCGTTCTGTCACTCACCAATTCCGCAAAATGAAGCTTCTTATCCGCCGCACTGTAAAATCCTATCGTTTTTTCTCCCGTGCAAATGCTCGATTCCGTTTTCACATCTTCCGCCGTAAATCCCTGCGGGATAGGCAGAATCTTTTTCTTTTTCATTACCGCCGCTCCTTTTTTCAAAATATGTACCAACATCATTTTAACACAGCTTTCCCCCGCCGTCAATGCCCCGTCTTGACAAAAACGGATTTTCGTATTATACTTTAACGGTATGATAGAATTTGATCCGAGGGAGGGATCTGCCATGACTGACAATACTATTATAAAAGTGACCCGCGCCGCTCTTGTATCGGCTGACACCGGAGAATTTGACGCGGAACGTTCCATTGACGAACTTGAAGAACTTTCCGAAACGGCAGGTGTGGAAATTGTCGCAAAAGTAATACAAAAACGCCCCTCCTGCGACAGTGCCACCGTCATCGGTTCAGGCAGACTCGAACAGCTTGCCGAAGAAGCCGCCGCGCTGGAACTCGATCTTGTCATATTCGACTGCGAACTTACCGCAAATCAAACGAGAAATATCGAAAAAATACTCGATATCCGCGTTATAGACCGCACAACGCTCATACTGGATATCTTTGCCCAAAGAGCCCGCTCAAAAGAAGGCAGCCTTCAAGTCGAACTCGCTCAGCAGAAATACCGTCTGCCCCGTCTCGCAGGCAAAGGCGTTGAACTTTCAAGGCTCGGCGGCGGCATCGGCACAAGAGGTCCCGGCGAATCCAAGCTCGAGACCGATAAACGCCATATCCGCCGCCGCATCGAAGCCCTCGAAGAAGAACTCAAAGAACTGGAAAAACGCCGCGAACTCCACCGCGCAAGGCGCAAAAAAGATAACATTCTTACCGCAGCCATCGTGGGTTACACAAATGTCGGAAAGTCAACGCTCCTTAATACTCTCACCGACGCGGGAGTTCTTGCGGAAAATAAACTTTTTGCGACTCTTGATACGACTTCCCGCAGTCTTGAACTTCCCGACGGACGCAGCGTAATGCTCATTGATACGGTAGGACTCATAAGGAGACTTCCCCACGATCTTGTTGAAGCTTTCAAAAGCACTCTTGAAGAAGCCGCAAACGCCGATATCATCATAGATCTTATTGATATCAGTGCCGATGACGGTTACGAACAGGCGGAAGTTACCGCCGAAGTTCTGAAAGATCTCGGCTGTGACGGCATACCGAGGATAAACGTTCTCAACAAATGTGACAAACTTCCCGAAGCGGAAAATATCCCCTGTGATGATAAGACCGTAAAAATTTCCGCAAAATACGGCAAAGGGCTTGACGATCTTCTTGAATGTATCGCGCGGAACCTTCCCGAAACTTCCGTAAGGGGAAAATTTTCTATACCTTATGATAAAACAAATCTTATAAATACTATACGTATAGAAGGAAAGATACTTTCCGAGGAATATCTTCCCGAGGGAACGCTTATTGAAGCCATTGTGGATAAAAAGATCCTGTACCTTGTTGAAGGGTACAGGATATGAAAAGCGATATATACAAAAAATAAATTATTTTTCAAAAAACAAATTGCTCTGTATTGCAAAACAGCTCACCGGGCTGTTTGGCAAGGCATAAATTATAATATCCGTTAATGCCAAGGGGGGCGCCCTCAACCAAACGAAGTTTTGGTTTTCGCAGTGGCAGCCCCCTCTTTACGCCTACGGCGTAAATTCACCCCTTGCGGAGCTCCTAAAGGCATTAGGAGTTCCGCCGTCTGCGGACGGCGGCGAGGGCTTCGCCCCTCGACCCCACCAGCGCGGCTGCGCTGGACCAGCTTTTCGGGCGAAGTTTTGTTTTTCGTTTTTTAGTTTGTCCGCGCCTTTTTATTTTTTCGACGATCTTAAATTAATAGTTCGTTGTCAAATGACCCGCTGAGTCGTCTGACAACGAACTATGATTTTTTAAATAACTTCTTTAAGTATAAGATATGCCACCGTTGTCAGCGACTTCGCTTCAACATAATTATAGTCAATGATATAATTCCCCTCTTCAAGCATACGCTTTATCTCCGATACTCTCTCAAATCCCGCTAAAGCCTGCTGCATATCGGGAATGACAAAATACGACTTTTGTATGATGTGACGGACTTCCGTCCTTATCCCGTGAGGAACAGGCTCCGCATCGGTATTTATCGGGAAATCCGCACTTTCAAGTGCGCTTATGTCCGTTTCACCGTCCGCTTCGATCCTCCGCGCGATATCTTCCGCAGCCTGTCTGCCGAACACCAACGCTTCAAGCAGCGAATTTGACGCAAGGCGGTTGTTCCCGTGAACGCCCGTATGGGAACATTCTCCCACCGCGTAAAGACCGTCTATCGAGGACATTGCCGAAGTGTTAACGTTTATCCCGCCCATAAGGTAATGCTGACACGGATAAATAGGTATCATATCCTTTGTCATGTCGATCCCCTGACTGAGCAGATATTTATATATCATCGGGAAACGGTTTTTAAGGAATTCCGGATCCTTATGCGTTATGTCAAGATAAAATTCGTCCGACTCCAGTCTCCGTCCTTCCGTAACTATCGCATGAGAAACAACATCTCTCGGCGCAAGTTCAAGACGTTCGTCATAATTCTGCATAAATCTTTCTTTGTTGCAGTTTTTAAGGTATGCGCCTTCGCCGCGCACAGCTTCGGAAATAAGGAAACATTCTCTTGTGTCCTTATTCTTGAAAGCTGTCGGGTGGAACTGTATAAGAGAAAGATTTTTTATATTTGCTCCCATTTCGTAAGCAAAAGTTATGCCGTCGCCCGTAGCGATAGCGGAATTTGTCGTATAGTCGTAAACTCTGCCTATACCGCCCGTTGCAAGTACAAAATACCTGCTGTTATATGTATTGTGTTCATCGTTACGGAGCACATCTGCGGAAAATCCCGTTGAAGTTTTTTTCAGTCTGCAAAGCAGAGCATTTTCAAGGATATCCACATTGGGGAGAGACTTTACCGTCTCCTGTAACTTAGTGGTTATCTCAAATCCCGTGGAATCTTTATGGTGGAATATCCTGCGGCGGGAATGTCCGCCCTCAAGAGTTCTGTGGAGCTCGCCGTTTTCGTCCCTGTCAAAATCGACTCCGAGGGAAAGGATAGTTTCTATTTCATGAGCGGCTTCGTTCACGAGTATTTTAAGACTGTCGGGGTTATTCTTGAAACCGCCCGCTATGAGGGTATCGTTAGTATGCAGGCGGACGCTGTCGTCCGTAGGCTTATACACGGCAGCGATACCGCCCTGAGCGAGAGCGGAGTTGCAAAGTATAAGGTCTCTTTTGGTCATAATAAGGATCTTCAGACTGCGGGGAAGGTTTATGGCGGTATAAAGTCCGCCTGCGCCTGTACCGGCGATAATTACATCGTAATTTTTAGTCATTGTTTCTTCCTTCATTTCCTTATAGGTGTAAAAATTACCTTTATTATACCATACAATTATTAACAAATCAAGAATATTTTCTGATTACTTTTGCAACACCTTTTTCGGCGGTTTTTTCTTTCGGAAGGAATATTTCCCATATCCAGTGCATAATATTAATAACGTTCAACTTTCGGAGGGATGTAAAATGACAAGACAAAGGAAAGAACACCTGCGGCTTCTTGCGGTAACAGCTGCTCTTTTGCTGATCCTGCCGCTTGCGCTATCGGCAGCGGCGGCAGTCGTGCCGAAAACAAGGAACATTCTTTTCCGCACCGCAAGCATATCCGCAATGCTTTCTGTCGGGGATATTTTCGTCGAAGCACCGACCGCTTCGGAAAATGCGGAAGAGACCCTTTCCGCCGCGCTGTCGGACGAGCATACTGCGGAAACTCCCGCTTCAGCAGAAAAAAGTCATGTTTTTACCGTTGACGATACGGATATGCTCTCTTTCGGTTCGCCCGAGATACCAAGCAGTTCCGATGAGGAACGCGTTGTTGCCGATGAAAACATCGACGCGGGACCGAAACCTTATCCCGAAAATCTCGAAAACCGTGACGGGGATATCACTTCCGTTCATTACGGGCATTTCGGCGGCGATGAATATATCGATCTTGATATTGCGGGACAAGTCCGCAACCTTACCGATGTTCCGAACAGCGAACTTATTGCCGAGAGCCGTCTTGCGCCCGAATTCACCGCCGAAAAGAACGGTGAGCCGCAGGTGCTTATAATGCACACTCATACGACGGAAAGCTATGAACCCTATGAACGCGATTTCTATGACAGCAGCTTCAATTCCCGCACCACAGACGAGCGCATGAACATGGCTGCGGTGGGAAATGCTATTGCCGAACAGCTCGAAGCAGCGGGGATTGCCGTTATACATGACACGACCATGCATGACTATCCCTCATACAACGGCAGCTACGACCGCAGCCGCGAAACGGTTCAAAATATCCTTGAAAAATATCCTTCGATAAAAATAGTCCTTGACATACACCGCGACGCAATAGAACGCCCGGACGGCGAAAGGATCGCTCCCGTTGCCGAAATAAACGGGAAAAACGCCGCGCAGATAATGATAATAAGCGGCTGCGACGACGGAACTATGGATATGCCCGAGCATATGAAAAATTTCCGCTTTTCCTGTATGCTTGAACAGCAGCTCGAAAGCGATTTCCCGGGGCTTACCCGTCCGATACTCTTTGACTACAGGAAATATAATCAGGATCTTACCACCGGTTCTATACTCATAGAAGTAGGCGGTCACGCAAACAGCATCGATCAGGCAGTATACAGCGGCGAACTCATCGGCAGAGCGCTTGCGGAATGTTATACATAGATCATATCAAGGAGAGTTTTTATTATGCCGTTCAATTTCAATATCCTTGCCGACAAAGAGGAAAAAGCAAGGCTCCGCGTGCTGTATTCCTGTACGGCGGTGCTGCTTATGGCAGCGTTCACGGTGGGTTTTATGACAGTCTATGTCAATTCCTACAACATGATAAGTTCCGTGCCTATGGAAGTGTTCAGCTTTTACAAAAGCGATGATAGCATAGGATTTATATTCTTTGACCATTTTTTCGGGATATGGACGCGGTAAAAGCCGCACTTCCATTAACAAAAATAATTTTTCCCGTAAATTTGACAAATCGGTTTTATCGGAGTATAATAGTATCATATCGTAAATTTCGGGAGGAATTAAAATGTCAAACAAAAAGTTCTATATCACTACCCCTATCTATTATCCGTCGGGCAATCCCCATATCGGGCATTGTTATACTACGGTCGCCTGCGATTCCATCGCCAGATATAAACGAATGCAGGGCTATGATGTTATGTTCCTCACCGGCACCGACGAACACGGTCAGAAGATCGAGGAAAAAGCCGCCGAAAAAGGCATAACCCCAAAACAATATGTTGACGAGATAGTAGAAATTTTCAAGAACCTCTGGGCATATATGAATATCAGCTACGACAGATATATCCGCACTACCGACGACTACCACGTTGAAGCGGTGCAAAAAATTTTCAGGACTCTTTATGACAAAGGTTATATCTACAAAGGCGAGTACAAGGGCAAATACTGCACTCCCTGTGAAAGTTTCTGGACGGAATCACAGCTTGATGAGAACGGCTGCTGCCCCGAATGTCACCGCGAAGTCAAAGAAGCCCGCGAAGAAGCCTATTTCTTTAAAATGTCGCCCTTCGCCGACAGGATCGAAAAACTCCTGCTCGAAACAGACTATCTCCGCCCCAAGACCCGCGCCGTTGAACTTGTAAACAATTTCATAAAGCCCGGTCTTGAAGATCTCTGCGTTTCAAGAACTTCCTTCAAATGGGGCATACCCGTTGATTTTGACGATAAGCACGTTGTTTACGTCTGGATAGACGCCCTCTCAAACTATATCACCGCTCTCGGCTACAACAATTCCGCTTATAACGACTATGACAAATTCTGGCCCGCGGACGTGCATATGGTAGCAAAAGATATAATGCGTTTCCACGCTATCATATGGCCTGCAATGCTCATGGCGCTTGACCTGCCGCTGCCGAAACATCTTGCCGTTCACGGCTGGATAACTTTCAACGGTCAGAAAATGAGCAAATCTCTCGGAAATGTCGTTGACCCCCTTGTCCTTGGCGAACGTTACGGCTGCGACGCTATCCGTTACCACATTCTGCGTGAAATGGCACTGGGCGCGGACAGTTCTTTCTCCAACAAGATAATGATAGAGCGGATAAATTCCGACCTTGCCAACGATCTGGGCAATCTTGTTTCCCGTACGGTAACAATGGTCAAAAAATATTTTGACGGAACTCTTCCTGCCGAAAGAGAGTCCGACCCAATAGATGATGAACTTGTTTCAATGGCAAAAGCGCTCCGCAAAAAAGTTGACTATTATGTTGACGAAACGCAGCTGAACAACGCTCTTGCGGAAATTTTCAAAGTTATAAGCCGTGCAAACAAATATATTGACGAGACATCGCCGTGGGTACTTGCAAAGGACGAAGCGAAAAAGCCGAGACTTGCGGCAGTCCTTTACAATTTGCTTGAGACCATAAGGATATCAACGGTGCTTCTCTCCTGCTTCATGCCCGAGACCATGCCCAAAGTCCGGGAGCAGATAGGTGCGGACGGAAATTCCGTGACATATGAAGCGGCGGGAAAATTCGGTGTTCTTCCCGCAAATGTCACCGTAAAGCCGGGAGAGATACTTTTCCCGCGTCTTGACATTGAAAAAGAGACGGAAGAACTGAACGCCATTATCCTGAAAAACGCTCCCGCGCCCGCGGAAGATGCAGACAAAGCAAATCTTGTACCTCTTTCGGATACTATCAAAATAGATGATTTCGGAAAAGTTGACTTACGCGTAGCGGAAGTAAAGGCTTGTGAGAAGGTTCCCAAGGCGAAGAAGCTGCTTTGTTTACAGCTTGACGACGGATTTGGCACACGTCAGGTAGTTTCGGGCATAGCCAAGTGGTACGCGCCTGAAGATCTTATCGGCAAGAAGCTGATAGTTGTAGCAAATCTTGCGCCTGCGGTACTTTGCGGAGTTGAGTCAAACGGAATGATAGTAGCTGCCGATGTAGATGATGCGGCGAAAGTTATATTCGTTGACAAAGACATACCGAACGGGGCGAAACTGCGGTAATTTTTTCTTTTGGACGTAACCTTCCGTTTGCTTTTCTATTAAAAGCATAGTAAAAATCTTTTAGTTTTTTCTTTCGGGGGGATGACACTTCAGGAAAGGGCGAACCCGAACGCGCCTTTAGGCGCTCGCACTGGGTTAAAAATCAAAACGCTACGCGTTTTGATTTCCCTTTCCCTGCGTTTCTCCAGCTGACGCTTGCGTCAGCTTTCGTGCATCCCTCTTTTCCTAACCCTATCCCTCTCCGCGCTCGCTATGCTATAGTTGAAATTATAGGAATAATTCTTTAGAACTCTTGAACGGGGATTGCAATGGCTACGGGTTCTTTAGTTTTGCTTATCTTAGTACGAGCGTTCTAATATTAGATGAAAATTAAAGAAGAATAAGCG
>CANQPX010000020.1 GCA_947625915.1 uncultured Clostridia bacterium | reverse complement strand
GTGACCGGAAGCTCATAGATGCAGTCGCGGTCAGAGCAGCTGTCAAAGATGCGCTGAACCTCTATGCAAACCGCTTCCTTGAAGCAGTTGTTTTTATCGCTCATATAGATCCTCCTATGAATAAATTAAAGTATTGAAACTTCAATATATACTATTCACAGGAGCGGTAAAAAGTTACAAAGTTATGTGTTTTTATCTGTCTGGTGGAACTCTTTAAGGTTTCCTATCTTCTCGTTGCGCTCGTCAAGAACCTTTTCAACGTCTGTCCATTCAAGTCCCTGATTTACCGCCAGTACCATTATATGATAAAGCAGGTCGTTTATTTCGTTCATAAGCTCGTCATTATCGCCGTTTTTGGCGGCAATTATAGTTTCGGAGGCTTCTTCGCCGACCTTTTTGCAAATTTTGTCAACGCCCTTTTCAAAAAGATAGCAGGTGTAGGACTTTTCTGGAGCTTCTCCCTTGTCGAACGCTGCCTTTCTGGCTTTTATAACTTCAAAAATTTCGTGGTAAACTGTCATTTTACGATCTCCCCTTTATTGTACATTTCATTGAAAAAGCAGCTGTATGAACCCGTGTGACAGGCAACACCAGTTTGTTTAACATTCAGAAGCAAGGTATCATTGTCGCAGTCGCTGTAGATCGAAACAACTTCCTGCAAATGTCCTGAAGTCGCCCCCTTGTTCCACAGTTCCTGACGGGAACGGCTCCAGTACCATGTGTAACCTGTTTCCAAAGTTTTTTTCAGGCTCTCGCGGTTCATATAAGCAAGCATAAGTACGGTTTTCGTATCCACATCGAAAGCTATCGCGGGGATAAGTTCCGATTTCACAAAATATTTATCTAAGTCGTTAATGTCGATTTTTAACATAATTCCTCCTGTTAAGTCCACAAGGATGTAATAAACATTGGCGATGAAACATCGGACTTTTCAAATCCGCACCGTTCATAGAATTTCAGTTCCGTATTATATGCAATAACTATGACCCGCAGATAATCCGCATATTTTTTCTTGATCATTTCAACAAGTTCACGTCCTATCTTCCTGTCCTGATATTCCGGTCTTACAAGCAGATAGTGAACATACGCATTCATAACGCCGTCGTCCATAGCGCAGATCATTCCCACAAGCTTGTCTCCGTCCCAAGCAGAAAAAACCGTTTCAAAATTTTTCATTGCCGTTACAAGCTTATCGGGATAATGCCCCGACGACCATTCAACGGACAAAAACAGGTCTTTAAGCTGTTCCTCCGTAAAATCATGTATATCTTTATAAATAATTTCCATATATTTCTCCATTAAGTTTCATCAAATAAGCGCGCCGTCATCTTTTCCGGAGCGTCCATAAACATTTTCATTACAGAATAAGTCTGCGTTTCCTTGTATTTAACGCGCCTTATTCCGCTTTCGGAAAATTCATATATCGCCGCGTCAGGATACGCAAGCAGTATCGGCGAATGTGTGGCTATTATAAATTGCGAATCATTTTTCACAATTTCATGGATAAGTGAAAGCAGGGACATCTGTCTCATGGGAAAAAGCGCAGCCTCGGGTTCGTCAAGAATATACAAACCTTTCCCGCCGAAACGGTTCTTTACAAGCGCGAAAAAGCTTTCCCCGTGGGACTGCTCATGCAGGGACTTTCCGCCGTAGCTGTCGCTTATTTTGGGAGTAGGCGCGGGAATTTCATCAAGCTTGTTAATGTAGCTTGCAGCGTTGTAAAAACTTTCCGCACGCAGGAAAAATCCATCTTTCGGACGGTGAGCTCCCTTTTCAAGACGGATATATCTATGCAGTTCCGAATGTGAATCAAAAGTGGAAAAGGAAAAATTCAACGTCCCACCCTCGGCGTTAAAGCCGAAATTCACTGCTGCGGCTTCGAGAAGCGTAGACTTTCCGGTGCCGTTTTCACCAACGAAAAAGGTCACATTATCGGAAAATTCAATACCGTCCTCATGTTGCTTCAAATATTTTACACACGGAAGTTCCAAAAGGTAGGAATTTCTTGGAACATTTCCCACAAGAAAAAGTTTCCGAACGTACCTGTCCTCCATTACCTTATCCTTATTCCCTTAGCGCGGCAATCGTCTTTTACCTGTTCAACGGTCAGTTCCTTAAAGTGGAAAAGAGACGCCGCCAGAGCCGCCGAACAGTCGGTTTTCAGAAACGCGTCCGCAAAATCCCCAAGCTTTCCCGCGCCGCCGCTGGCTATTACGGGAATTTTCACCGCCTTGCATACCGCGTCCAGCATGGGAATGTCAAAGCCCTCCCGAACGCCGTCGGTATCAATTGAATTGAGACATATCTCCCCCGCGCCAAGCTGTTCGACCTGCTTTACCCAGTCGATAAGATCAAGCTTCATGTCGATACGCCCGCCGTTGATATAGACCGTCCATTTGCCGTCGGAAACCTTTTTCGCGTCGATACCCACGCAGATACACTGCGAACCGAAAATATCCGCGCCCTCTTTTATAAGCATGGGATCCCGCACCGCTTGGGAGTTAACGGAGACCTTATCCGCACCCGCACGAAGCGTTTCCCGAATGTCGTCGACCGTTTTTATCCCGCCGCCCACGGTAAGGGGAACGAAAACCTTTTTAGCGGTATTGCGGACAACGTCCAGCATTACCCCCCGCCCCTCGTGGGAAGCGGTTATATCATAGAAAACTATCTCGTCCGCGCCCTGTAAATTGTATTCATAAGCACATTCAACGGGATCGCCAACTTCTTTTATACCTTGGAAATTCACGCCCTTTACAACTTTTCCGTCGCGAACGTCAAGACAGGGTATTATTCTTTTTGCAAGCATTTACTTTCCCTCCCTTGACAGCATAACGAAATTTTCAAGGATCTTCAGGCCGGTTTTTCCGCTCTTTTCCGGGTGGAACTGTGCGCCAAAAACAGTTTTTCCGTCCGAAACAAGTGCGGGAACTTTGTGACCGTATTCGCAGTAAGCATACAGGTTTTCATCATCACAAAACGCCTTGTAAGAATGAACGAAGTAAACATATTCGTCCTCGGAAAGTCCGTTGAAAAGCGGGCAGTCATGGTTTATCTCCAGTTTGTTCCAACCCATGTGCGGTATAACAAGATCGGTTTCTTCTATCCTGTCAACATGACCTTTTATAAGTCCCAGACCCGCACATTCCTCAAATTCAAAACCTTTGTCGAAAAGCAGCTGCATTCCCAGACATATCCCAAGGAACGGCTTTTTCCTTGCTTCTGTTTTTATTGTGTCAACAAGTCCGCTTTCCGAGAGCATTTTCATTGCCCAAGGGAACGCGCCGACGCCGGGCAGGATCACCGCATCGGCGTTTTTTATGTCGGTTTCCGACTTGGTGAGAATATTTTCATATCCCAGATGATCGAGAGCGTTTTTCACACTGAAAATATTTCCCGCGCCGTAATCAATTACCGCGATCATTATAACACTCCCTTTGTGGAAAGTATCTCATTTCCCGAAATTTCCTTTGCGTCTTTAAGCGCATGAGCGGCAGCCTTGAAAAGTGCTTCGGCAATGTGGTGATCGTTCTTTCCGTATTCGCATTTCATATGGAGCGTTATCCCCGCATTGAAAGCGAACGCGCGGAAAAATTCCTCCGCAAGACAGGTATCGAACTCGCCTATCCTGTCATCACCGAAATTTGCATCAAAAACAAGGTACGGACGTCCGCTTATATCAAGACTTGCAAAGCCCAGTGCTTCGTCCATGGGAATGAACGCCGTTCCGTAACGCTTTATGCCTTTCATATCGCCTATAGCCTGCGCAAAAGCCTTTCCCAGAACTATGCCCGTATCTTCAACGGAATGATGTCCGTCAACAAACAGATCGCCGTTTACTTTCACGGTAAGATCCATTCCGCCGTGAACGGCAAACGCCGTCAGCATATGATCGAAAAAGCCTATCCCCGTGGAAATATCCGTTTTCCCGCTGCCGTCAAGTTCAAGCTTTACGGTAATATCGGTCTCCTTGGTCTTTCTTGTGATCTCAGCGTTTCTCAAAGCTTATTCCTCCTCAAGTTCGGTAAGGATCTCGTCAATTGCCGAAATTACCGCATTATTTTCTTCGGGACTTCCCGCAGTAACGCGTATATAACTTCCCAGATAGCGTATTGCGATCGAGTGTTCCAGAAGTTTATCGCAAATTTCCTTTCCGCAGGAAGTTTTTATAAATACAAAATTTGTCACCGAATCAAAAACTTTTTCTATCCGTGAATGTTTCTCCGCAAGTTCCAGAAATTTTTCGTGCAGATACTTCCTGCTTTCCACAATGTCTCCGCAAAGCTTTTCAAGAGCAGCTTTTTCGGAAAGAACTGTCTTGCATATAGTCTGTGAAATGGTATCCGTATTATATGGAGATTTTACGCTCCGCAAAGCGGTAGTGATGGTTTCTCCCGCAACCGCAAATCCCAAGCGTATGCCTGCCAGACCCATTGCTTTTGAGCAAGTTTTTAAAATTATCAGATTGTCGTAATTCGGGACTTCGTCCAGAATACTCTGATCCCAGAAATCCATATACGCTTCGTCGATTATCACCAGACAGGAAACATTTTTTAACAGTCTGATAATTTCAGTCTTAGGCAGTCCGAGAGAAGTGGGATTACAGGGATTTGAGAAGATCACCGCTTTTATTTTGTTTTCCTTGCAGTAAGAAATGACTTTCGGAACGCTTATCTGCAAATTGGGTTCTTTCTGCATGGCTTCAACGTTCAGTTCGTAAAGGCTGCCGTAAAACGCATACATTGAAAAATCGGGAGAAAGCGTTAAAATTTTGTCTCCCTTTTCAAGAAAGCAGCCGGCGATTATGCTTATAAGTTCGTCCGAACCGTTCCCCGCGGTAATAAATTTCTCGGGGATATCATAATACTCCGCGAAAGCTTTTACCGCTCCCGATGCCATTGGATCGGGATAGCGGTTAAGGGAAATTTTCTTTATTTCCTCGGCGATCTTATCTCCCAGTTCATTGTTGATATTGTAGTAGGATTCGTTTGCGTCAAGTCTTATTTTGTAGTTTCCCTCAACGGGATCGTAAGGCTCGACTTTTTTTAACTTTGAGTTAAGTTCGTACATAGAATTTTCCTTTCATTCAAATCTGACCTTTATGGCGTTTGCGTGAGCGGTCAGTCCCTCTTTTTCCGCAATGCATACAATGTCGTTCTTGGCGTCAAGAAGTGCCTGTTCGGTGTAGTAAATGAAGCTTGAACGCTTTGTAAAGCTGTTCACCGACAGCGGTGAGAAGAACCTTGCCGTTCCGCTTGTGGGAAGAACGTGGTTAGGACCTGCAAAATAATCTCCAAGCGGTTCCGGAGCATATTTCCCGAGGAATACCGATCCCGCGTTGTCTATCTTTCCGATGTACATAAGCGGATTTTCCACCTGAAGTTCAAGATGTTCGGGAGCAAGTTCGTTGGCGATCTCGATCGCGCAGTCTATGCAGTCCGCAACGATTATCGCGCCGTAATCCGAAAGCGATTTTTCTATTATATCTTTTCTGGAAAGGTTTTTCACTTGTCTTTCAAGCTCTGAAATTGTCTCGTCCGCGATCTTTTCGCTTGTTGTGATAAGAATTGCCGAAGCGAGTTTGTCATGCTCCGCCTGTGACATGAGATCCGCCGCAAGATATTTCGGCTCTGCCGTTTCGTCCGCAACAACAAGTATCTCGCTTGGTCCCGCTATCATGTCGATATCAACTTTTCCGTAAAGAAGTTTCTTTGCCGTTGCAACAAAAATATTTCCCGGTCCCACTATCTTGTCAACTTTCGGGATAGTTTCCGTTCCGTAAGCAAGAGCCGCAACAGCCTGTGCTCCTCCCGCAAGGAACACTCTGTCAACTCCGCAGATCGAAGCTGCAACAAGTATATCTTTGTTCGGAGTGCCGTCTTTAAGGGGCGGAGTTACCATTATTATCTCTTTAACGCCCGCAATTTTCGCGGGAATGGCGTTCATCAGCACGGAAGAAGGATACGCTGCCGTTCCCCCGGGAACATACAGACCAACTCTTTCCAGACCGCGCACGCGCTGTCCTAAAATAACGCCGTTATCGTGAGGGTCGATAAATCCCTGCTCTTTCTGTCTGTGGTGGAACGCTGCGATATTTTCCATAGCGTCAAGAAGTGCGTTTACAAAATCCTCGTCCGCCTCGTCAAGGGCGTCATGGATAACATCAAGGGGAACTTCATAATACTGGGGAAGTTTTCCGTCAAATTTCAGAGTATAGTCATTAACAGCCTTATCGCCGTTTTCGCGGACGTTTTCGATTATCTCGGAAACTATTTCGGAAATTTTCTTATCTGTTTCACCGTTGCGTTTTTCGACTTCTTTGAGAAAAGCGGCTTCCGCCTTTCCGTCTGCAATAATTTTTCTTATCATTTATATGCCCTCCGTAATTACAGGTTATCTTCTATAAGTTTAATTAGCGACTCTATCTCCTGCTGGCGCATTTTAAGGCTTACCATATTGACTATGAGCCTTGCGGATATGGGGGAAATATCCTCAAAAACTTCAAGACCGTTCTCCCGCAGAGTCGTTCCTGTTTCAACAATATCCACTATCGCGTCCGCAAGCCCCAACAGCGGAGCAAGTTCAACGCTTCCTTCGATCTTTACGATATCAACGTCCATGCCTTTCTTTTCAAAGAATGTTCTTGAAACGTTTGGATATTTTGTGGCGATGGTCTTTACATCATAGCCGCCGTAAAAATCCGTGCCTTTTTTCCCCGCAAGAGCAAATTTGCATCTTCCGAAGCCGAGATCGGCTATCTCGAAAAATTTGCCGTTCATTTCCATGATCGTGTCTTTTCCCACAACGCCCATATCGCAGACGCCGTTTTCAACGTATGTAATAACGTCCGCCGCTTTTGCGAGAACCACTTCGATGGAATCTCCCACCGGAAGGATAAGTTTTCTGCCCTTATCATGGACAGCCGAGCAGTCGTAACCTGTTTTTTCAAGCAGAGCGACCGTATCTTTTTCGAGTCTGCCCTTTGTCAGCGCAATGCGCAGGGGTCTGTTCTTTATCTCCATTATTTACTGCCTCCCGCAAATTCTTCGCGGACGACGCTTCCCACGCATACCGCTTTAGGAATATTTTTCTTTTTGGCGTAAGAAACTGTCTCCTCAAATGTGGAAAATACCGACAGTTCCGCTGTAAGTCCGTCTTTGCGGAATTTTCCCGCCTGTTCCACAGCCGATATCTCGAAGCCGTCCTCGCCGAAAACTATAACGTCCGGCACAGGTGTGGAATATCCCACCGATTGTCTTATCACCTTTGCCGCGGCGTCTATATTCACCGCAAAGCCCGTTGCGGGAACATCATATCCGAACTCCGCAAGCAGCTTGTTGTACCGTCCGCCCGAAAGCACCGCGTCGCCGTAGCCTTCCAGATAGCCTTTTATGACAACGCCCGTGTAGTAGTCCATTTTGTTGACAAGACCGAGATCAACGGTAATTTTTCCGTTGTATCCGAGAGCGGTAAGGCTGTTGTAAATGCCCCGAAGTTCTGCGATGATATCTTTTCCGCCGTCAAAAAGTTTTTCGGCTTTTTCAAAGACTTCTTCCCCGCCGAAAAGTCTGGGGAGCTGTTTCAGTGCGCTCGTTATCTCGTTCTGACCGATACTGTCCAACAGATCGTTCAAAGCGGGGTAATTCTTTACTTCGATAAGTCCGCGTATCTGTTCCGTTGTTTCCTCGTCCGTGCCGAGGCGTGCCACCAACGCTTTGAAGTAGCCTATATCCCCTATTTCCAGTCGGAAACTGTCGTTTTCCAGCGAAGAAAGTACTTCTATAGCACCCGCAAGGACTTCCAGATCGGCGCGCCGTGAATCCGAACCGATAAGTTCTATGCCCATCTGGTGTATCTCATCGCTTCTTCCGCGCATAGCGGGTTTGTTGCGGTAAACGTTCTGGCGGTAGAAAAGCCGCAGCGGAAGTTCCGCATCTCTGAGCCTTGTTGCCGCGACTCTTGCTATAGGCATTGTTGAATCGGGGCGCACAACGAGGATCCTTCCCTTGTTGTCGGTGAGCTTATACATACTTTCCTGCGGGAAATACACGGAATTCAGGTCAAAAACGTCAAAGAATTCCAGTCCCGGTGTAACTATCTCGCAGTAGCCCATTGATTTGAATATCCTTGAAAGCCGTTCTTCAAGGCTCCTTCTCACGGCACAGTCCTCAAAAAGCAGGTCTTTAGTGCCTTCGGGGGTAAGCAGGTCGTATCTTTTCATGATATTTGCAGTTCTCCTTACTTTAACGTGGTAAAATAGTATCATAGTATCTTAGTATTATGATAACATATTATTTTGCTGATGTCAAGCATTTTTCTAAAAAAAAGATATTTGCGTAGTTTTCGGCAAAGCGTCCAGCGCGCCAACGCTTTCGAGGGCTTCGATTATAGATGTGGGGGCTTTGCTTTTTTCCTGCAATTCTTCTATCGAAAGCAGTTCCCCGCTGTGTGCAGCTTCGTAAACATATCTTGCCGCATTTTCTCCTACGCCTTTTGCCGCAACATACGGCATACGCAGCTTGCCGTCCTCGATGATATATTTGCTTGCATCAGACTTGTAAATGTCTATGGGTAGGAACTCAAATCCCCTTGCCATCATTTCATTCACAAGAGCAAGTGTTTCAAGCACGCCGTCATCTTTTGCGGAACGTTTCTCCATATTTTTCAGTTCGGCGATTTTTGCCTTTACCCCGTTCCGTCCTTTCATTACGACTTCCGCGTCAAAATCCTCACCGCGGACGGTGAACACCGTTGCGTAGAATGCAAGCGGTTCATAGACTTTATACCAGCCGAGTTTCATTGCCGCTGTAACATATGCCGCCGCGTGAGCTTTCGGGAACATATACTTTATTTTCAGACAGCTGTCTATGTACCACTGCGGAACATCATGTGCCAGCATATCCTGCTTCATTTCCTCCGTAAGAAGTTTAGGAGCATTTCCCTTACGGGTTATCTCCATGATCTTAAAGGACAGCTTCGGGTCAAGCCCGTGATAGATAAGATAAGTCATGATGCTGTCACGAGTTCCGATAACTTCCGATATCGTGCAGGTGCCGTTCTTTATCAGTTCCTGAGCATTTCCCGTCCATACGTCCGTTCCGTGGGAAAGTCCCGAGACTTGGAGCAGATCGGAGAATTTTTTCGGCTGAGTTTCTATAAGCATCCTGCGGACAAAGTTCGTTCCCATTTCGGGGATCGCAAGTGTTCCCGTTTCGCAGTCGATATCCTCCGGAGTGACTCCCAGTGCTGACGGAGATGTGCAAAGGCTTATGACCTTTTCATCACCCGGAAAAATATCGCTTGTTTTTATTCCCGTCATATCTTCAAGGTGTTTATAAAGCGTAGGGACATCATGTCCCAGTTCATCGAGTTTAAGTATCGTGTCATGCAGTGAATGGAAGTCGAAGTGCGTTGTTGTAAATATTGAATTCGGATCCTCCGCAGGATGCTGTATAGGAGTAAAATCATAAACCTCAAATTTTGACGGAACTACCACCATTCCGCCGGGGTGCTGGCTCGTAGTACGCTTTACGCCTGTGCAGCCTATGGAAAGCCTTGTCATTTCCGCGCTTGAAACGGTCTTTCCCTCGTCCTCGAGATATCCTTTCACATAACCGTAAGCTGTTTTGTCTGCGACAGTGCCGATGGTCCCTGCTTTGAAAACGTTGTCGCTGCCGAAAAGTTCTTCCGTATACTTATGTGCAAAAGTCTGATATTCGCCCGAAAAGTTAAGGTCGATATCAGGCGCTTTGTCTCCGTCAAATCCGAGGAAAGTTTCAAACGGGATATCATGTCCGTCACGGTTGTAAGGCGTTCCGCAATTTTCGCAGTTTTTCGGCGGAAGATCATATCCCGAACCTACCGAACCATCCGTTATGAACTCACTGTGTTTGCATTTCGGGCATACATAGTGGGGCGGCAGCGGATTTACCTCGGAAATTCCCGCCATCGACGCAACGAACGATGAACCTACCGATCCTCTCGAACCTACCTGATATCCGTGATCGTTGGAATTTTTCACAAGTTTCTGCGCTATCATATAAAGTACCGCAAAACCGTGTTTTATAATTGAATCCAGTTCTCTTTCAAGACGCTTTGCCACAAGTTCCGGAACGGGATCGCCGTATATTGACCTGCAGCGTTCCCACGAGATCCTTTGCAGATCTTCCTCCGAACCGGGTATCTCAGGCGTGAACGTTCCCGGTGGGATAGGGACAACGTTGGGATCTATCATGTCAGCGATCTTGTTTGTATTTGTTACAACGACTTCGTAGGCTTTTTCCTTTCCAAGATAAGAAAATTCTTCCAGCATCTCATCTGTCGTTCTGAAATAAAGGGGCGAATCGTCTCCGGAATTCTTGAATTTCTGATATGTAAGTATTTTTCTGAATATCGCGTCGGACTTGTCCATGAAATGCACATCGCAGGTTGCCACAACGGGTATCCCAAGTTCGTCGCCAAGCTGAACGACTTTCCTGTTAAGTTCCTGCAAGTCCTCAACAGTGTTTATATCGGGGTAATCCTCGTCATGTATAAGGAACATATTGTTTGACACAGGCTGTATCTCCAGATAATCGTAAAATTTTGCGATATCTTTAAGAGTTTCCCATGACTGACCGTCCTTTACCGCCGAGAAAAGTTCCCCCGCTTCGCAGGCGCTGCCCACGATGAGACCGTCTCTGTGCGCCATAAGTTCCGACATGGGGACCCTCGGGTTCCTCTTGTAATATTTTATATTTCCGTACGAAATGAGTTTATACAGGTTTTTCAAGCCTATGGCATTTTTCACAAGTATTATCTGGTGGTAAGTATGCAGCGAACGTGGATCGACTCTTTTTACACATTCATTTATTTCGCTTATGCGGTCAATATTGTTTTCCTCTATGAGCCTTCCCGCAAGAACGGCATATATCCTTGCGAGCATCTTTGCGTCATCGTCCGCACGGTGGTGGTTGAATTCGCCGAGACCGAGTTCCTTTGCAACGTTATCCAGCTTATGCTTTTTAATATTCGGCAGCATACTTCTTGCCATTACCACCGTATCTATTACCGAGAAATCGAAATCTATGCCGTATCTTTCGCAGCCCGCACGGATAAATGACGTATCAAATCCCGCGTTATGCGCGATCAGCACAGGTGCGTCCCCGCAGAACTCAATAAAGCTTTTCAAAGCTTCCTCTTGGCTCGGCGCACCTTTTACCATATCATCTGTTATGCCCGTAAGATCTGTTATCCTCTGAGGGATAGGCTTCTGCGGGTCAAGAAAAGTCTGAAAAGTTTCCCCTATCTCAAGATCTTTAACTTTTACCGCACCTATTTCGATTATCCTTTCCGACTTAGGACTGAAACCTGTAGTTTCAATATCGAAAACTATCATTTCATCGTTGATCTTCTTATCTTTAAAGACCGATACCGCTTTTCCGCAGTCATTTACCGAGTAAGCTTCGCAGCCGTATATTATCTTGAAATTCCCGCCGTTTTTGCGTATTTTCTTCACCGTGTCCGCAGCTTCCGGGAAAGCCTGTGCAACGCCGTGATCCGTTATTGCTATCGCCTGATGTCCCCATGAAAAAGCGCGTTCAACGAGTTTTGACGCAGGAGTTACCGCGTCCATTGCCGACATATTCGTATGCAGATGCAGTTCAACGCGTTTTTCTTCGGCAGTATCCATGCGTTCTTTTTTCATGACCTGCATGATATCGTTCGGCTTCAGAACAAATTCATTCTCGAAGGTATCAAAATCGACTTTGCCCTTTATCATCAGTGTTCCGCCTTTTTTGAACGCCGCGAAACAGCTTTCTTCGTTTGCGTTCTCGAAATCCTTTACCGATATCGAGCTTGTGTAGTCCGTTATACCCACCGTAACGACTCTTTTTTCGCCGTTTTTGGTGCGAATCGTCTTATCCGCATATGTGAAAACATCGCCCCATACCGTAACGTTGCCCGCCTTGCCGTTTATATCTGCAATATTTGTTATGGGGGAATCTATAGTCCGTCCTTTGATAAGTTTTGCGCCGTCGGAAAGTATCGGAAGATCTTTAAGATCCACCGTATAGACCGCTGCTTTTAGTGTATCTTCTCTTCTGTCATCTTCCGCAAAAGCCGGATACTGACCGTTTTCAGGCGGTATATCTGCGGGAGCGGGCATTGAAGAGATAAGTTCTGCGATCTGTTTTTCATAATCGTTTTCCGAAGAAGCATTGTCCTCTCCTTTGATAATAACTTTTACATTTGCTGTAAATAATTCTCTTATAAGCTTTTCAAGTTCCGCTTCAACATTTGCTTTTTTAAGTATCGAGTATCCCGGACCGTTAAGATCCACAGTTAACGTGTTGTCAGAAAAAGAATACGTCGCTCCTTCAAAATGTCCGTTTATGACGTACATTTTCTTTTTGAGCAGCAAAACGATATCCGGCATACATTTTTCATTGAAAAGCGTCGGCGCATATCTGCATTCCAGCGTAAATCCGTTCAGTTCCAGAGCTTTTTTCATAGCGTTCTCGAAGTCAAGTATATATTCATGCTGCTGTACCCTGTCAAAAGAAGCATATACGCGCAGTTCTCTTGCTGCCTCATTACAGGTAAGTTTCAGCAGTTCGCCTTTTCCCACGGAATTCGGTATATCCGCTATGTATTCCGAAAACAGTTCTTTTATAAGCATTTTACACCATTCCTAAAGTTTTTCTATCTCGTCCAGAAGCGCGGAGAAAATTTCATTTTCGGGAACTTTCCTTATTATCTCTCCCTTTTTGAAAAGCACCGCGCAGCCGTCTCCTCCCGCAATACCTATATCCGCTTCCCGTGCTTCTCCCGGACCGTTTACGGCGCAGCCCATTACCGCCACGGTAATGTCTTTGCGGATATCCTTCAAAGCGGCTTCGACTTTTTCAGCAAGTGATATCAGGTCGATCTTTGTACGTCCGCAGGTAGGACAGGAAACAAATTTTACTCCGTTTCCCTTTCCCACAGCCGAAAGTATATCTTTTGCCGCGTAAATTTCCTCACATGGATCTGCCGTAAGTGAAACTCTTATCGTTTCGCCTATCCCATCCGCCAGAAGCGAACCTATCCCCACGGCGGATTTAATGATGCCCATTCGTTTCGTTCCCGCCTCCGTAACGCCCAGATGGAGCGGGTAATTTGTCTTTTCTGCAATTATCCTGTAAGCTTTTATCATCGTTGGAACGTCCGAAGATTTTATTGAAATAACAATATCCCCGAAATCGCAGCGTTCCAGAAGTGCGGCATGGCGCAGTGCGCTTTCCGCAAGAGCTTCTGCCGTCGGAGAGCCGTATTTTTCAAGGATATCCTTTTCAAGCGATCCCGAATTAACGCCTATGCGTATGGGGATATTTCTTTCCGTACAGGTCTTGGCAACAAGCTTTACATTCTCGAAACTTCCTATATTCCCGGGATTTATCCTTATTTTGTCAACACCCGCCGCAGTGCTTTCCAGTGCAAGTTTATAGTTAAAATGTATATCCGCCACCAGCGGGATATTTACCGCTTCTTTTATTGCAGGGATAAGTTTAACGGCATTTTCATCGGGGATCGCCGCGCGTATGATCTCGCAGCCTGCTTTTTCCAGAGCGAGAGCCTGCTTTACGCTGCCCTCGATGTCCGCTGCGGGAACATTCAGCATGGATTGTATATAGATATGTTTTCCGTCAAGAGTGCAGTTCCCGACCTTTACGGTATGCAGTTTTCTCATTTTGTCACTTTCCTTTCGGAGAATTTATTTCACAAAAATATTTTTCACATCGTTGAAAGTTACCACGACCATAAGCGTCATCAGCAGCGCAAGTCCCACAAAATGTATCATTCCCTCTGTTTCCGCTTTCAGTGACTTTCGTCGGAAAGCTTCTATTATCAGAAAAACAAGTCGTCCGCCGTCAAGTGCGGGGATAGGCAGCAGATTGAAGATCCCTATATTTATCGTCACCAGCGTTGCGATATCAAGCAGAAAGCTTATATCGAAACCTGTTTCCTTTGCGGCGTCGCCTATGACCGTTACTATGCCCACAGGTCCTTGGAGATCGTTTATGCCGTATTTTCCGCGGATAATGTCAGCTAATGACATAAGGACTATCCTGCCGTAATAGATCGTATTTTTAAAAGCATACGGGATAATATTTCCTATCGTAAGATCTTCTCTTCCGACCTTGAAATCATAGATAAGAGTTCTTTTGCCTGTTTCTTCGTTTTCCGACATTGCAAAGTGAACATTATCGAGTCTTACTTTCTGCCCATCGCGTTTTACAACAAAATCGATTATCCCGTCCTCATCGTTGCCGAGCTGATAGGTGATGTCCTTTACGGAGAAAATTTTAACACCGTTTATCTCGGTTATAACATCGTTCATCTGCAAGCCGTACTGTGTACTTACCGCGTCTTCCGAAAAATAAACTATCCTTGTCGATACGCCGTAACCGTCCGTCATAAGCAGGATCACAGAAAGGACAAATCCCAGTATCAAATTCATTACCGCACCCGCAGCGATTACCAGCATTCTGGAAAGTACTGGCTTTTTCCTGAACGAATCCGGATCGTCATCATCAATGTCCTCACCCATCGAGCAAAAACCGCCTATAGGCAGCAGCCGAACCGTAAAAAGTGTTTCTCTGCCTTGCTTTTTGTAAATGGCAGGACCCATTCCTATTGCAAATTCGTCAACTTTTATCCCGCAGATCTTTGCGGTGATAAAATGTCCGAACTCGTGTACTACAATTATAAGGCAGAAAAAGAACGCCGCCAGTAAAATTGAAAGTACCGTACCCGAAATATCCGTTCTTTCCGCAGCTTCGGAAACTGTTTTTTCCGCTGTCCTTAACAAAATAAAACTATCCATAATACCTCACAAAATAAAGGAAACACCGTGCGGAACAAAAGTAGCCGCACCGTGTGTTCCCAACGGTCAGAATTTTTGTTTTACGAGATCTCTTGCCGCTTTTTCGGCTCTGATGATGTCCTCATAGCTTTCCGCAGGCATTTCACCGAAACTTTCCAAAGCTTCGAGAACGGTATTCCCTATTTCAAGGAAAGATATTTTTCTTTTTAAGAAAAGTTCCACCGCTTCTTCATTTGCCGCATTTACGATGCACGGATATGCTCCGCCGCGCTTGACAGCTTCTATGCAGGCTCTCAGACAATCGAAAGTCTCAAAGTCAGGCTTTGCAAAAGTAAGCGTTCCATAGTCTGTAAGCGAAAGAGGCTTTACATCACATTCAAAACGTTCGGGAAAAAGCAGTGCATACTGTATGGGTATCTTCATATCCGGAACGCCCAACTGTCCTATAACAGAATGATCGGCAAATTCCACCGCCGAATGCAGAACGCTTTCTCTGTTGACCACTATCTCGATATTCTCCGGCGGAACTCCGAAAAGCCGATGCGCTTCAATGAATTCCAGACCCTTATTCATAAGCGTTGCGGAATCTATCGTTATTTTGTTCCCCATGCTCCAGTTCGGGTGAGCCAGAGCCTGTTCAAAAGTAACATTTTCCAGTTCGGGTTTTTTCTTTCCGAAAAACGGTCCTCCCGATGCTGTGAGAATTATCTTTCGCAGCTGTTCCCGCCTGTTTCCTTGCAAACACTGGAAAATTGCCGAATGTTCGCTGTCTATGGGGAATATCCTCACGCCTTTTTTCTCTGCCGAGGACATTACAAGTTCTCCGCCCGCAACGAGAGTTTCCTTATTGGCAAGAGCGATATCCGTTCCCGCATCTATCGCCGTGAGCGTAGGCAGGAGACCGACCATTCCCACCACGGAATTTACGAACAGATCGTGTTTTTTTGAACCTGCTATCCTGCAAAGTCCTTCCATTCCGCAGAGGACTTTTATATTTGTGTCCGCAAGCTGTTTTTTCAGTTCATCATAATGTTTTTCGTCGAAAATGCAGACCGTTTCGGGAGAAAATTCCCTTGCCTGTTTTTCCAGAAGCGAAACATTGCTTTTTGCGGCAAGAGCGTTGACGCAAATTTTATGTTTACGGCAAACATCAAGAGTCTGCTGCCCGATCGAGCCTGTGGAACCTATCAGGGATATTGTTTTCAAACGCATCATTCCTTTATGTGAACGTTTATCTCACCGCTTTCTGGCGGTTCAAACAGATCGTCGCACTTTTTCATCAGACCTTCATCAACATAATAAGCGCCGAGTTTTCCTGCCGATATCGAAGCGTTCCTGCATTCGATACGGCGTTTCCTGACATCGCCGCTTATGTCGATATAATGAAGTTCACTGTCAATTCCCCGTGAGCCGTAAAATTCCCTTGCATACCGCCGCTTTTCCCTTGTCCAGAAACCCCAGTCAAGGACGACATTTACTCCTGCCGAAACTATTTCCGCAGACTTTTCAAGCAGGAGTTTTTCTATTGCCGAAGCATATTCGTCATGCTTTTCGCCCGCATCTTGTCCGAAAATTGCCAGCATGAATTCGTCTATGGAAAGCAAGACGGCGTTTCGTTCTTTGCAAATTTTTTCCGCATATGTTGATTTACCCGCGCAAAGTTTTCCGCAGGTCATTATCACCTTTGCCATATTATTTAAAAGGCGGGAAATGGCTGAGCACGAACAGCATGAACGGTGCCACGAACAAAACACTGTCAAATCTGTCCATCAATCCGCCGTGTCCCGGCATTATGTTTCCGAAATCCTTTATGCCGTACTGTCTTTTTATCAGCGATGCGGAAAGGTCGCCGACAATTCCCAGCACGCCGCATATCAGACCCATTATAACGAGGAAAACATAATTTACTTCAAATTCATATCCTCTCTGCACCTGTACAATGCGGTAGAAGAACGCATACACCGCAAAAACTATCCCCACCGTTACAACGCCGCCTACAGCGCCTTCCACGGTCTTTTTCGGTGAGATCTCCGGGCAAAGCTTCTTTTTGCCCCTAAAAGTTCCCACAAAATATGCTCCCGAGTCGCCCAGCCATGCTCCCGCGAGGCAAAGTATAACGTAGCATATGCCGTGCAGATCGTCCACGTTTTTCAATGAAACAAGGCAGCACATCGGCAGCGTGGAAAATATCGCCGATGTTATCATATAACTGAGTTTTTCGTAAGTTATGCTTTTATGCTTTGCAATAAATCCTATGAACATCAGTAATGTACAAAATCCGGAAACTATCCATATAAATTCCATTGATTCAGTATATTCCACCAAAAAAGGCATTATGCCGGCAAAAGCAAAGCATATAATGCTGTGGAACTTATTTTTCAGGCAGTCTCCCGCCGCAAAAAGTTCGTACATCAATATCAGCGAGATCGCTGCCACAGCAAGATCATAAACAGGGGTATTGGAAAGAAAAAGCACTAATATTGCAACAACTATCCCAACTGCCGCCGAAATAATACGAGTTACCATCAAATAACATTCCTTTTGAGATCATATGTCCCGAGCTTCACACTCCGCCGAAGCGCCTGTTTCTGGAAGCATATTCTTCCAGAGCCTTATCCAGTTCCTTCGGAGTAAAATCGGGCCATAAAGTATCCGTAAAATAAAATTCCGCATAAGCAGACTGCCATATCAGGAAGTTTGAGATCCTCTGTTCCCCGCCGGGACGTATCAGCAGATCCGTATCCGGCGCTCCGCCGGTATAAAGAAGGCTTGAAAACAAACTTTCGTCGATATCTTTAACTTCGATCTCCTTATTTGAGATCATTTCCGCAGCTGACTTTGCCGCATGGACTATCTCGCTTCTTCCGCCGTAATTCATGGCGAGCATAAGAGTCATTTCGTCAAATTCAGAGGACGCCTGTTCAAGTTCGGTCATTTTGCCGCGGAGTTTTTCGTCAAAGACCGATCTGTCGCCAAGGAAGATAAGTCTTGTCTTATCTTTGCGGAAATCCTCGGCTTCTTCAAGATATTCGCCGAACAGCCGCATTATCTCATCGACTTCTTCCTTCGGACGTTTCCAGTTTTCCGTGGAAAACGCATAGAACGTGACATATTTTATGCCGATATCCTTACAGTGCCTTGCAATTTTTCTGAAAGTTTTTGCGCCTTCTCTGTGACCCATTTTGCGTGGGAGACCGCGTTTTACAGCCCATCTGCCGTTGCCGTCCATAATAAAGGCTGTATGAGACGGAAGATCGGATTTATCCGTTATCATATCCGGTGTTCTCCTTCCCGTCAGATAGACATTATCTCCTTTTCCTTGTCGGCGATAGCCGCGTCAACGTTGTCAACGAACTTATCGGTAAGTTTCTGTATATCTTTTTCGAGGTTTTTCATATCGTCCTCGGTGATCTCGCTGTTTTTCTTCATAGTCTTGAATTTTTCCATTGTATCGCGTCTGACGTTGCGGATAGTAACCTTTGCTTCTTCGCCGTATTTTTTTATCTGTTTAACGAGTTCCTTGCGGCGGTCCTCCGTAGGCTGCGGGAAAGCAAGTCTCAGTACAGAGCCGTCGTTTGTCGGAGTGATGCCGATATCCGAAGCAAGTATAGCTTTTTCGATAGGTTTTAGCTGGGTCTTGTCCCAAGGCTGAACAACGAGGATCCTTGCTTCCGCAACGGATATCGCAGCCATCTGCTGTATAGGAGTGGGAGTTCCGTAATAATCCACGAGCACCCTGTCGAGGACGGCAGGATTTGCGCGTCCCGCTCTTACGGTCGAGAACTCATGTTCAAGGCTTTTGATACATTTTTCCATTTTGCTTTGTGCGTTAGAGATCTGTTCATTCATAAAAATTCTCCTGTTCTCGGCGCAAAGATTTATAGTTCACCGATCTGCGCGGCACGCCGAGACCGCGTTACGGAAAGGATAAAAAGCAATCATCTGTCGATAACGAGCGTTCCGACTTTTTTTCCGAAGCAAGCGTCGTAGATGTTATCGGGACGTTTAAGGTCGAACACAAGGATAGGTATATTGTTGTCCTTGCACATTGAAGCGGCAGTGCTGTCCATTACCGCAAGGTTTTTCACAAGGATATCATTGAAGCTGAGTTCATCGAACTTAACTGCATCGGCGTATTTATTGGGGTCTTTATCGTAAACGCCGTCTACCATTGTAGCTTTTAGGACGATATCCGCTTCTATCTCCGCGGCGCGGAGAGTTGAAGCCGTATCAGTGGAAAAGAAAGGATTTCCCGTTCCGCAGCCGAAAATAACGATCCTGCCTTTTTCAAGGTGTCTTATAGCCTTGTTCCTGATGTAAGGTTCGGCGACCTGATGCATAGCGATAGCGGTCTGGACGCGGACGTCCGCACCCATTGATTCAAGGACATCAGCGACAGCGAGAGCGTTCATAGTTGTGGCGAGCATACCGATATGATCGGCGCGGGATCTGTCCATAGCGCCGCTGGAGCGGCCTCTCCAGAAGTTTCCTCCGCCGACGACGATACCGACCTGAACGCCTGCGTCGGCGCATTTCTTGATACTTTCGCATATCCTGCCGATAACGGAATAATCGAGACCGATCTTCTTATCTCCGGCGAGGGCTTCGCCGCTGAGTTTTAGCAAGATCCTTTTATAAACCGGCTGTTCGGGCATATACAAGATCAATCCTTTCGCATTATAAATAAAAAGGTATCTAATATATTTTACAACATTTTTGGCAATATGTAAAGAGCAATTTTGAAAAAAATTATAAAAAAGCCCATCTTTATTTTACAAAAAAATGGTAATTCTCCCTTTGCATAGAAAAAATCAAAATATTTTTGAAAAAAGTCTTGACAAGTCAGGAAATAAGTGTTATAATAATCAAGTCATTTGAAAAATGACAGCAATAAAACGGCATGGAGAAGTCGCCTAGCCCGGTTTATGGCGCACGACTGGAACTCGTGTATGGGTTGATAGCTCATCGAGGGTTCGAATCCCTCCTTCTCCGCCAAAAAAAGCTTGAAGATGTATGATCGTCTTCAAGCTTTTTTGTTTACAGGCAGCGCTGTGAATATCTCAAAAATTTTGTAAGACATCTTGATTTCTTTGCAGACTTGTGGTAAAATGTAGATAACAGCTAAGAAAGCAGTGATACCGATGGCGATAATCATAAAAAGCAAGGAACAACAGCATAAGGAAGATCTGATACGTCTGGCAAACTTCCGCCCTATTGATGATGATTTCATGCGGGTACTGTTAAAGGACGATCTCCCCCTTGCGCAGGAGATACTTCGCATAATCTTACAGAAAGATGATTTAATTCTTCTTTCCGAGCAACCTCAGTATGATATGAAACGTCTTGCAGGGGCAAGGTCATTGTGTCTGGACGTTTATGCCACCGACAGCAATGGAGTAAAGTACGACATAGAAGTCCAGAAAGCCGATAACGGCGCAGCACCGAAACGCGCAAGGTATCATTCCTCTGCCATGGACATTGAAAACCTGAAAGCAGGACAGGAATTTGAAGAACTTCCCGTTACATACACTATTTTCATTACCGAAAACGACGTATTCGGCGGAAACAAAGAGGTATACCCCATAGAACGTATAAACGTTGCAATGAATATGCCCTTTGACGATGATGAACACATATTGTATGTAAACGGAGCGTTCAAAGGCGATACGGAAATCGGAAGATTAATGCAGGACTTTATGTGCAGCAATGCTGCGGATATGCACAACGAACGTCTTGCAGAGAAAACACGATATTTGAAAGAAACACCGAAAGGAGAATCTGAAATGTGCAAAGTTATGGAAGACGCTATGAATGAAGCAGCAAAAACGGCTGAGATGATAAAAGCTTATAATGTTGCTAAAAATATGTTAAAAAGAGGAAAACTGACTTTTGACGAGATTGCAGAAGACAGTGGTTTAACTCTTGAAGAAGTTACAGAAGTAGCAAAAGAGAACAACTTAATGCCTGTCTGAAAAAACACCTAATGGAGAATCCGAAATGTGTAAATCTATGGAAGAAGCCATGATCGAAACCCGAAAAATGGAAGATGCTGTAATAGCATTAAATATGTTAAAAAAAGGCAAGTTTTCTTTTGATGAGATTGCTGAATGCTGTAATCTTACCGTTGAAGAAGTGACAGAACTGGCAAAAGACTACAACTTAATGCCCGTCTGAAAATTAACGGTATCAACGCAAGAACGCGTTGGTACCGCTTTTTATATGCTTTAATCGAAATATTTTGCTTCTCCGAAATATACAGATGAAATAAACGGATAATATGCTATATCCGACGCGTCAGACGAATAAATAAAATATTCTTTTTCATAACAAAGCGGAATGAATGTGTAGTCGTTTATTAACACAAATTCCGCATTTTTTATTTTGTCCGCTCCGTCCGAAAGACTTTCGGCAGTTTTTATGCCGTCCACAGCCTCAGAAAGCGCTCCTCCCGAATATTTCGTAAACATACTGTCACCGCAAAAATTTTTAAGAAATTTATATGCCGAATTTTCATCGCAGCCGACTTCTATAAGGGCAATATCATAATTCCCCTCTTCAAGCTTGGACTCGTACTCGTTCTGAGAAACTATTTCCACCATACAGTCAAAAAGCATTTCATTCCGCCAGCGGTCGGTCATGTCATATATTATATCGCTTGCGGCAAAGTTTTCCGAGACAGTTATTTTTATGTTATCAACAGAATCGGTATTTGCAGCTTTCAGCGCATTTTCCCAGATCTGTGCGGCTCCCGCATCATACACCGAGAACGTTCTGTCCGGGATTATATCCCTGTAGCATTTGCCTTGTACGGTGATCCCGCCGGGAATTATACCGAACGCAAGATCATATCCGTCCGGAAGATCATGCGCATACGCTTCCCTGTTTATGCTTTTTGCCAGAGCCTCGCGAAATATTTTGCTGCCGAAATATTTGGAATTTGGATTGAACACAAGCCCTGCCGTTTTTACATTTGCCGCCGCATAACCGTTTTCGGAAAGCAGTTTTTCGTCTGCATTTTCAGTGATGAAACAATCGGTATCTTCATTCAAAAATGTTTCCTCATCAAGCGAAGTGTCTCCCGTTATAAAAAAATTCAGACTATACGGATAAACATAGCTGCTTTCGGAATAGGAAACATTTCTCCTCATTATCAAATAATTGTTATCCCAATACGGGTCATAGTTCCATTCTTTAAGGTAAAACGCACCGTTTGACGCAGAAGCGTCCGCAGCCATGCCGTATCTTCCCTTTGTATATTCAAAAAAATCCTTACTGCACGGCATAGCCGCCGTTTTTGTCAACAGTGTAAGAAAATCAAAATACGGATATTCAAGCGTAAATTCTACCGTAAGATCGTCAATTGCCTTTACTCCGAGACTTTCGAGCGGCATTGAACCGTTAAGCACATCTTTTGCATTTTTTATGCATAAGTAATCGCTGCCGTACGGAGATCTTGTATCCGGATCAAATATCCTGTGGAACGCAAAAACAAAATCTTCGGCTGTCATCTGCTCGGAAAATTCCGCTTCGCTTTCCCACATACGGTCATTTCTCAGATAGAAAGTATACCTCAGACCGTCTTCCGACATTTCAAACCTTTCCGCAGCCGCGGGAACTATCCCTCCGCTTGGAGAAATTTTTACCAATCCCTCCATCATATTGGAAATTATCATCTTGGACTCTTTATCCGCAGCCATTTGCGGGTCAAGATTGGACGGATCGTTCTCGATATTTATCTTAAAGGTATGTCCCGAACCGTCGTCCTCTTTGCAGGACGGCAGCAGCAGGACAGCTGTCATCAAAAAAGCAAATGCTATATTTCGTATAAGCCGCTTCAAAGTAATATCTCCTTTGCAAGTTCTTATACTTAATATAGCATTTTTTTCACAACATTTCAAGAGCTAAATATCGGTTTCCACAGCTTTTTTTTGCTGAAGGCTCTTTTGGACGTCTATTATCCGCTGATTTGAACTTCCGCGGAATTTGAGAAGGATATTTCTCTTATCAAGTTCAAACGGACCGTCTATCAGGTGATCCGTTACCGAAAGGAGTTTTCCGTAACAATTCTCATCATCGGAATGTTCCGTAAGATATTCAAAAGTATAACCTGTATATGTAACTATATCCATTCCCAGCTTTTTGATTTCTAAGCCGAGTTCGTAAAGCTGCTTCGCTTGACAGAAAGGTTCCCCGCCGCTGTATGTAACGCCGTCAAGCAGCGGATTTTCCTTTATTTTTTCCAGAAGGCTATCGAGAGTAACATCTTCCCCGCCGTTAAAATCGTGGGTCTGGGGATTATGGCAGCCTTCGCATCTGTGAGGACAGCCCTGCGTAAAGATCGTAAATCTTATTCCCGGACCGTCAACTATGGAATCGTTGATAGTTCCGGCTATTCTTAATTTATCCGAAAGCATTTCCGCACCTCTCAGACGCTGTGCTTTACTCTGTCATTTACTTCCGCAAGTTTTGCGTCGTTAAAGCGGTCAAGAGTTCCCACAAGATAACCTGTGATCCTTCTTATACGCTCGAAGCCGTAACCGTTGTCGCCCTCATGACGTCCGCATTTAGGACAGGTATCGCCGATGATCCCCGTATAACCGCAGCAAGGGTCTCTGTCAACAGGGTGGTTTATAGAACCGTAGCCGATGCCCGATTCTTTCATGCAGCGGACTATCTTTTCAAATGCGGAAAGGTTATTGAGCGGATCGCCGTCAAGTTCGACGTAGCTTATATGTCCTGCATTTGTAAGTTCATGGTAAGGCGCTTCTATCTTTATCTTGTCAAAAGCGTTGATGTGGTAGTATACGGGAACATGGAAAGAGTTGGTATAATAATCCCTGTCGGTAACTCCCTTTATTTCACCGTAAAGCTTTTTGTCTATGCGGACAAATCTTCCTGACAATCCCTCTGCGGGAGTTGCGAGAAGAGTATAGTTCATGCCGGAACGCTTTGTTTCTTCGTCCATACGGTTACGCATACGGGTAACGATCTCAAGACCGAGTTTGCGTGCTTCCTCGTCCTCGCCGTGGTGTTTGCCGATAAGGGCTTTAAGGCATTCCGCAAGACCGATAAATCCCATGGAAAGAGTACCGTGTTTCAGGACTTCGCCTACCTTGTCGTTTGGACCGAGCTTGTCGGAATCTATCCATATTCCCTGTCCCATAAGGAACGGGAAGTTTCTTACGGTTTTTTCAGCCTGTATCTTATAACGAGCCATAAGCTGTTCGCACACAAGATCCATAAGTTCATCAAGGCTGTCAAAGAACGCGCCGACATTGTGGTTAGCATTTATGGCAAGGCGGGGCAGATTTACCGAAGTAAAGCTGAGGTTTCCCCTGCCTGTAACGATTTCTCTTGTGGGATCGTATGCGTTTCCGATAACTCTTGTACGGCAGCCCATGTATGCGACTTCGGTGTTATAGTCGCCGGGCTTATAATATTTAAGGTTGAAGGGAGCGTCTATGAAAGAGAAATTCGGGAAAAGTCTCTTTGCCGAAACGCGGCAGGCAAGTTTGAACATATCGTAGTTGGGGTCTTCGGGGTTATAGTTTATGCCTTCTTTTATCTTGAAAATATGTATCGGGAAGATAGGAGTCTCACCGTTACCGAGACCTGCTTCATGAGCGAGCAGAACGTTCTTTATGACCATTCTTCCCTCTGTGGAAGTGTCCAGTCCGTAGTTTATCGAACTGAACGGAACTTGTGCGCCTGCACGGCTGTTCATGGTATTCAGGTTATGGATAAGCGCTTCCATAGCCTGATAAGTTCTTCTGTCTACTTCTTTTGTAGTATTTCTGACGGTATACTCCTGTATGCGTCTTGCGGTATCCTGATCTACATAGCCGCAAAGCTTTTCAAATTCTATTTCCTTATAGCCGTTATTATTGTCAAGGATAGGATAGATCCCTTTTTCTTCGTATATCTCATTGGCGATCTTATCGCTGATCTCCTGACCGTCGTCGATCTTTGCGATCATTTCGAGGCAGCGGGCAATGTTATACGCATATTGTCTGCGGTATGTTTTTTTGACGCCTTCCGCCATAGCGTACTCGAAATTAGGTATGCTCTGACCGCCGTGCTGATCGTTCTGGTCGGACTGGATAGCGATGCAGGCAAGAGCGGAATAGCTGTAGATGTCGTTAGGTTCGCGGAGAAATCCGTGACCCGTGGAAAAACCGTTCTTGAACAGTTTTATAAGGTCTATCTGACAGCAAGTAGTGGTAAGCGTCAGGTAGTCAAGGTCATGGATATGAATATCGCCGTTTTTATGAGCTTTTGCGTGTTTAGGGTCGAGAACATACATCTCATAGAACTGTTTTGCGCCTTCAGAACCGTATTTGAGCATCGTACCCATGGCTGTATCGGCGTTTATATTGGCGTTTTCGCGCTTGATGTCGCTGTCCTTAGCGGGCTTGAAGGTAAGATCCTCATATATTTTCATCAGTTTGGTGTTCATTTCTCTTGCTCTTGTACGTTCGGAGCGATAGAGAATGTAAGATTTAGCAGTTTTTGCGTGACCATCCTCCATGAGGACTTTTTCCACCATATCCTGTACTTGTTCAACGGTAGGGATACATTTTCCGTACTTTATCTCAACGGCGTCGCATACTTTATCCGCCAGTTCGAGGGAAGTATTGTAATCGCTTCCGCCCACAGACTGAGCAGCCTTGAATATAGCCTGTGCGATCTTTTCGATATTGAATGTAACTATCCTGCCGTCTCTTTTTCTTATCTGTGTGATCATAATAACAGCCTCCTGATCTATCTCGGACACAACATCTTGTGGTTTTAACTTTACAAGATACAAGTATATAGTATTTTGCTTGTTTTGTCAATAGCTATCCAAAACCTTCCTGTACAAAAAGGCAGCCGTATTTTGTGCAACTTTCACCAAAAAAGTTTCCTGACTTGTTTTGAGACTCACACATTTACTTTTTCTGGAAATTAAAAATATTTTTTCAAAAAGAATAGTTTAGGCGTTGACTTTTTGACGATTTTGTATTATTATATTATTAACCGGGCGTTTTACAGCATATTATTAAAAGGAATGATGATAAAATGAAATTCAGAAAATTCGTCTCTGCAATACTTGCAGCCGCACTTTCCCTCGCTTGCTTCACAGCCTGCGGCGATAAGGAAGGCACCGCTTCCGAGACCGCATACTCCGGCATACTTACCAGAGTCAAACTCGGTATGCCCCTTACAAAGATCGTTACTCTCCAGCCTGACGGCGTTGAACTGTACTATGAGACAGATACCCAGATCTGGAGCATAAACAACGATACCGAACTCCGTGAGATCGCATCTCTTATCCCTGAGAACAGCGAGTATTATTACGCCGACGACTCTATTATTACATACAATTTCAGGACGGTAAAGGGCGATGATGAGATCTACCTCAACGGCTATATGCAGGAGATAAGCTGCCTTATCGACCGCGAGACAGCCGAAAACTATTTCGCCTCCAAGACCCTCGAACTTGAAAATAAACACGGCGAACATACCGGTACCGTTACAGGCATCGAAGATATCGACATGGATCTTATTTATAAAGAAACTTTCGACTGCCCGTCATATACCGTCGTTTTCTCTATGACGGAAACTTATGACACGGTTGACAGCGTTGAAGGTTATTACGGCACGCATTTTGCCATAGAAATAACCGAAAAGGAAGTTAAGGAAGAGATCGTCAATAATGTAGAAGGTTCGGATTCAAAAGAATAACGTACCATAAATTTTACAGGAAGTCGGATTTCGCGCAGAGCATTTGCTTTGCGCGGAATTGTTATATTAAATCAAAAAAGGAGCATCACTATGACCACAAAAAATATGCCAACGGTAAAACTCGGTATCTGCGCGGTGAGCCGCGACTGTTTCCCCATGGAACTTTCCGCAAGGAGACGTTCCGATGTTGTAAAAGCCTGCAAAGCCGCAGGAATTGAGATCTATGAATGTCCTGTCACGGTCGAGAACGAAAAACATATGCTTTCAGCAATTGACGATCTGAAAAAAGCAGGCGTTAACGCGCTTGTTGTATATCTTGGAAATTTCGGTCCCGAAACTGCCGAAACTCTTCTTGCAAAGAATTTCCGCGCGCCTGTAATGTTAACAGCCGCTGCGGAAGAAGGCGCGGATAAACTTGTTGACGGACGCGGCGACGCATACTGCGGAATGTTGAACGCAAGCTACAACCTCGGGCTTCGCGGAGTAAAAGCGTATATCCCCGAATATCCCGTCGGAACAGCCGCAGAGACAGCGGAAAAAATTAAAGATTTCATTCCCGTTGCAAGAACTCTCCTTGGACTTGCGGATCTGAAAATAATTTCTTTCGGTCCCCGTCCGCAGGATTTCCTTGCCTGCAACGCGCCCATCGCACAGCTTTACAATGTTGGCGCGGAGATCGAGGAAAATTCCGAACTTGACCTTTTTGAAGCATATAACAAACACGCGGGAGACAAACGTATCCCCGAGGTTATCGCAGACATGGAAAAAGAACTCGGCGACGGCAACAAAATGTCCGGCATACTTCCGAAACTTGCACAGTACGAAGTTACTCTCCTTGACTGGGCGGAAGAACACAAAGGCAGCCGCGAATATGTCGTATTTGCAAACAAGTGCTGGCCCGCGTTCCAGACGCAGTTCGGTTTCGTTCCATGCTATGTGAACAGCCGACTTGCTTCAAAGGGCATACCCGTTGCCTGTGAAGTGGACATTTACGGCGCGCTCAGCGAATTTATCGGGCAGTGCGTATCGGACGATGTTGTAACGCTTCTTGACATCAACAACAGCGTTCCCGCGGATATGTACGAAAAAGACATAAAGGGCAAATTCGACTACGCTCATACTGACACGTTCATGGGCTTCCACTGCGGAAACACCGCTGCCTGCAAGCTTTCAAGCAGAACTATGAAATATCAGCTCATCATGCACCGCGGTCTTGAACCCGACAAAGAACCCGACATCACGCGCGGAACTCTCGAAGGAGATATTGCGCCTTCCGAGATAACATTTTTCCGTCTGCAAAGCACGTCCGACGGAATTCTGCGGGCATATGTTGCGGAGGGAGAGATACTTCCCGTTGCGACTTGCAGTTTTGGCGGCATAGGGATCTTTGCCATCAAAGAAATGGGAAGATTTTACCGTCATGTACTTATTGAAGGAAGATATCCTCATCATGGAGCGGTAGCTTTTGCTCACTGCGGAAAGGCGTTATTCAATGTATTCCGTTATCTCGGAGTCACGGAGATAGGCTTCAATCAGCCGAAAGGAATGTTTTACAAAACGGAAAACCCCTTTAATTGAGAGTATACCGGCGGGGCTTTTAAGAACGCTGTTCTTATCTTTTATTTTGAATAATAACCCTCTTTTGGAGTTTTCGGGGGGCAGAACCTTCCGGGAAGGGAGAACCCGAACGGGACATTTAAGAACGCTGTTCTTATCTTTTGCTTATCTTATAACTTTTTTTACCCTATCATGCGAGGGGCAGACAACCATAAGGGAAGGGGAAACCCGACCGCCCCTATGGGCGCTCGCACGGTTTTCCCCTTCCCTTAGTTTTTCTCCCCTCGCGCTCCCCACTTTCCTTCAACCTTTCCCCTTCCACGCTCGCTATCCTATAGTTGAAATTATAGAAGAAATTTCATAATGTTCTTGAACTTAGTTTGTGAAATAAACGGAGCCCCTTAGAATTCTTTTCTTGGTACGAGAGTTCTACTGTTAGTTTGATATTCAACAATTATAGAGTTCTAAACGGGAAAGGACTCCACAAAAAGAAAATCTATTGTTTAGAAATACTATTCTTCTTTAATTTTCATCTAATAGTAGAACGCTCGTACTAAGATAAGCTAAACCAAGGAACCCGTAGCCATCGCTTTCTACGTTCAAGAGTTCTAAAAAATCTTTTCTATAATATCAACTTTAGGATAGCGAGCGCGGAGAGGGATAGGGTTAGGAAAAGAGGGGCGCGGGGGGAGAAACGCAGGGAAAGGGAGAACCCGGCGAGCGCCTAAAGGCGCGTTCGGGTTCTCCCTTTCCTGAAGTGTCATCCCCCCGAAAGATTAAAACTAAGGAATTTATGCAAAATAAAAGTTAAGAAAAGCAAACTAAAAAACCTCACCGACCGTCACCCACCCTATGCCTTTCCTGAAGTGTCATTCCCCCCCGAACGATTAGGCAAAAAGGGTTATAAGAAAAGTAAAAAGTTAAGAACAGCTAATTAAAGAACCCCACCGGTGAAAAGAACATCAAAACTTTAGGCGCAGGCTCAGCCTGCCACTCAACACTATTTAAGAAAGGTCCTGATCTTTACGCGGGAAATAATTTCTTCTTTCGGCATTGCCGACTATATCGCCCTTGGGGTAATCGCTTTGCTGATATTCGCGGCGGCGGTATATTATAAAAAAAGGAAGAAAAAAGGCGGCTGCGGAACTTGCGGCGGCTGTTCAGGCTGCCCGTATGCGGGAAAATGTGAAAAAGAAAAAGACGAAAAATAGGACGGTGAACCCCCATGGAACAAAAAAGAAATTTCCGCCTTGAACAGGAAAAGATCATAAAAACTCTTGAAACTCCCCCTGCCCTGCTGCTCCATAGCTGCTGCGCACCATGTTCGAGCGCGGTGCTGGAATATCTTACTGAATATTTTAAAATAACCGTTTTCTACTTTAACCCTAACATTTTCCCGGAGGAAGAGTTCATGCACAGGATCTCCGAGCAGAAACGCCTTATTTCCGAACTTTCCTGCAAATATCCCGTGGGATTTATCGAGCACGGTTGGCAGTCGGAACGCTTTTACCAAGCTGTGAAAGGTCTGGAAAATATCCGCGAGGGCGGTGAACGCTGTTTCGCCTGCTATCGTTTGCGGCTTGAAGAAACTGCAAAACTTGCAGCGGAACTTAAATTTGACTACTTTACAACAACGCTTTCGGTAAGCCCTTACAAAAACGCCGCTAAACTCAACGAGATCGGCGAGGAACTTTCCTCAAAATACGGTGTGAAACACCTTCCCTCCGATTTCAAAAAGAAAGACGGCTACAAGCGAAGTATTGAACTTTCCGCAAAATACGGGCTTTACCGCCAGAATTACTGCGGCTGCATATTTTCACAGAAAGAAAGATCCGAAAATTTTTGAATTTCGGATCTTTTCGTTTTATTTGATTATCTTAAAGCAGACTGTGTTCTCATTTATCAGCGGAGCGTTATATTCAAAATAAACTATCCCCGAAAAATCGGTATGTATAAGCGATATCGTTTCTCCGTCAAGAGGATCGGTGATCTTCCCGATAACATCATTTTCATTTACTGCAGCTCCGATCTCGGTCATGCTGACGAATATACCTCCCGCGTCAGAATGTATCTGAACGATATTTGACTCAGAAACGATCTCTGTCTGATAACCGAAACGCACTTTTTTTGTGATGATGCCTGTGTTGTAAAGGAAACGCAGTATCGCTTCAACAGCAGTATCAGCCGCTTTTGCATCGATTGAATCCGTTGCCGAAGCATAGACCGAAAATGCTTTTGTTTCCCATACCTGCCAGTTGTAATTAAGAGTTGTCGTGTCATAAGGACGCGGATTTCTGACGATCCCGTACTCCATACCAAACAGCTTCATAAGTTCCTTGTCGGTAAAACCAGTCTCCATCATTTTTACATGAGCAAGAAAATTTCCCGGCTGATAAAAGCTTGCAAGCTGTATGCCGTATTCGTAACCCTGTAAATGTGAGAATACTCCGTCCGCAATACGCTGTGTGGTCTCACCCATATCGTAGCCGGGGAACATTCTGTTTATGTCGGTGTTGTCCATGGTCCAGAAACGTTTCCCGATATTCATTGAATAGTAATTCACGCATGGGATAACGGTTATTTCCCTGTCTGGAGATATCTGCCCCTTTTCTTCAAGTTTTTTTAATTCGCGGATAAGCTGTGAGCAAACATACATCTGCTGTACCTCATTTCCGCGGAGCGCACCCACGATCGCCGCAGACTTTTTGCCTTTCCCGAAGCGGAAAGCGGTAACGTCAAGATTTTCACGGTATGGTGATCTTAAAGTGTAAATTATTTCCTTTGTCATATTTCCGCCTCCGTTCTGTTTTTCTCTTCGGGCTGCAATATCCTTGCCAGCAGCGATCCGCCGTAAACAACGGGATATTCACGCAGAGTGAATATCATTCCGTCGCAGACAGCTTTTATGTCTGCGGCAGGTTTTCCCGTCAGCGGATCAAGTACCTGACCTATGAGCTGCCCTTTTTGAACATGATCGCCGAATTCCGCACAGGGAACAAATATCCCCGCCGCATCGGAATTCACAAATCCCACCGAACGATTTAGGGAAACTGTCGGTTCGCGGACGGGAACTGTTTCGCCGCTCCACATACCGATATTTTTCATAAGATTGAATATCCCGTCAAACAGTTGAAAGCAGTACTCTTTTGTTATTCGCATACCCACGCCCATTTCCACAACAAGAGTTTTCGTTCCCATTGAATTAAGTGTATGTGCAAGTGTGGATTCAAGGACTGTGGCGGATTCGTGTACCCATATAAAATCAACGTTCAGCATTTTTGCGTAAGGGATAAGTGTTTCCGCCGTAGGAACGCTTATCCTTATCTGCGGTATCTCTTTCAGAAAAATATTGCTCGAATGAACGTCTATGCAAATATCCGAACCGTGCAGATCATTGATTATCGCAGCGGCAACAGTTTCCGGCATAGTTCCCTCTTTCGACCCGGGAAAGACCCTGTTCATATCCAGATCGAACAACGGTATCCCGCGTGTTATCGAGTCAATGCCCAAAGGGTTTAGAGCGGGGTAAATATCCACCGTTCCGTCAAGAAATTCTATATTTTCCTGAATATGGCTGCCGATAAGATATGCAAGATACTGACCTTCCAGTTCATCGCCGTGGATACCCGTGACAATGCTCAGACGGGTCTTACCGCTGCCGTTTTTGATGCTGTTTTTGCGGATATTCAGTTTTTCATTTACCGCAAGGGCAGCTTGTGCTACGGTTTTTATCATAAAAATATCTCCTTATGCTATCTGTTCGATTTTTGAAGAAATAAGCTGTAACTGCTTTGTATATGCGCCGAACATTACTCCCCTGTCTATAGCGCAGTCGCCGAAATCCCGACCTTGTGAAAGGATAATGTAATCATCGTTTGACAGACGGTCATTTGCGGGATCGATACCGACCCATTTTTCGCCGTCCCAGACTTCTGTCCAGCCGTGAGTTTCGCCGTCGCAGCAAGCAAGTCCCGCCGAATATCGGCACGCTATCCCGTCCATTCGCAGCATGGAAAGAAGTATATGCGCGTAGTCCTGACAAACTCCCGCTTTCAGAGAAAAAGCTTCCGCAGCGGTAGTTTTGATCGTTGTTACGCCTTTTTCGTAGCGCATCTGTTCGGAAATTTTTTCTGAATAGAACATAGCTCTTCCGCAAGGGTCTGAGCATGAACATTTTTCCGCCGAAAAGCGATGGAACTCACTTAAAGCGACATCAGGCTTTGTAAAATGTGTCTGATAGCGATAGCAAGGCATAAGATCGGTTTTGGGTTTAGAGACATCTATTTCCGCGATACCGTTTATTTCAAAATCCAGAAAGCGGTGTTCTTTTTGCAAAAAGCCGCTTGTAACGGTATTTCCGAAAGCGTCTGTAGTATTATGTGTTGATGTAAAAGGTGAGATCTCCGTGCTGAAAGCTGTAATATGCTGAGCGGGGCTTTCAACGGGGGTAAATCTCAGAGCAAACGAATGGTCATGGACGTAGTTGTCGAAGGTCAATTTTGTTGAAAAAGAAAATTTCAATTTTTTCATAACGGATCCGATTCTCCTTTATTTTGTAATTTTTTAGCAGGTGGGGGCGGTTGGTGGGGTTCTTTAGTTCGCTTTTCTTGATTTTTTATTTTGTTTATAACTCTCTTTTTGAGTTTTCGGGGGACAGAACCTTCCGGGAAGGGAGAACCCGAACGTGGGTGCTTTTAACAAAAGCATAGCAAAATTATTTTTGTTTCTTGTGCGAGGGGCAGACAACCATAAGGGACGGGGAAACCCGAGCGTCCCTATGGACGCTCGCCGGTTTTCCCCTTCCCTTAGGTTTTCTCCCCTCGCGCTCCCCATTTTCCTTCAACCTTTCCCCTTCCACGCTCGCTATACTAAAGTTTATATTATAGAATAAATATCAAAGTTTGCGTGAACATAGTTTGTGAAATTAACAGTAACCGTTAGTTTAGCTTATCTTTATAGCTGCGCTCTGAACTTAGACTATAAGGGACGCAAAATAGAGTTCTAAACAATAAAATTTCTTTTTTTATTCTCAAGCGTTTAGAAAAGTATTTTTAAAAGTTACGTCAGTATCTCAACTCTTAACTCTCAACCCTCAACACTGTTTATAGTTCTATTCTTCTTTAATTTTCATCTAATAGTAGAACG
>CANQPX010000019.1 GCA_947625915.1 uncultured Clostridia bacterium | reverse complement strand
GCATTTGTATTGTCCGAACAGCCTGCAAGAGAGAATGTCATAGCTAATGCAATAACAGCGGAACTTTTAAAAAATTTTTTCATATTCGTTTACCTCGGAAATTTTTATGCAGATAAGAATATCCCCATATTTTTTAATTTGTTTTTCAGCGCCGCAAAACCCTCTTTGGGATCGGAAATATTTTTAACCGTTTCTTCCATTGGGCATATTCCGTTACCGCTTCTGTTGATGATGTTCTGCGTAAGTTCATCACATTCATAAACAATATTGTAATTCTTGAAAACTTCCGCAGCCGTTTCACTCATAACAGGGGAATAGACTGCTTTCACTCCGAGGATAACATAAAGCATTGCCGCAGCTTTTCCCACAATTTTATCAGCCGCGCTGAAATCTTTCATATCCGTATGATTTTCGATAAATTCAATCAGCGGTTTTATGCCGCGTTCCGTGCTTGTAAAAACAACATCTCCACGGCACAGAACGCAAGTATCACCGTAAGTGTCCATAATTTCTTTTGCTTTTTGAAGATCACTTTTCATGCTTTTTCAGATCCTCAACACGGTAAACTATCAGCGGAAGAAGTGCCCATTGCAATGCTATTCCGAAAAGTCCTGCTGTAATGCTCGTCCAAATAGAAGTTACGTTTACACTTTCATTGCCTAAAAGATAAACAGCCGCAAGAATTGCAATTGCACGAACTACACGTCCCGAAATTTGCGATATGATAACTTTTCCGAAAGTCGGAATTTTTGCATTTCTGAGAAGTCCTGCGGAAAGTCCGTAGCCGCAAAGTTCTATCATCATAAAGGGCAGCATTGCCGCACCGGGCATTCCCGAAAGTGCAAAGCTTGCAAGAGATCCTAAAAGTCCCGCGATCGCTCCTGCATAAGGTCCTGCAAGAAGTCCCACAAGAATTATTGGCAGGTGCATTGGCAGGAACGCTTCACCAAGTGATGTGCCAAGTCCCGACGCTGCGCCTAAAACGTGGAATACCTGCGGGGGCGGCGGGGGGTTCTTTTGTGTTCTGTTCTTATCCTTTATTTTGCATATAACCCTTTTTGCCCCCTCGCAAGAAAAAAACTAAGAGATTTAAGCAAAACAAAAGATCCCCGCAAACCATTTCATAAAAACGATCTGCGGGGATCTTACTTGGTGAGCCATTGGGGATTTGAACCCCAGACCCTTTGATTAAAAGTCAAATGCTCTGCCGACTGAGCTAATGGCTCGATAAATCGATAACACGATTTACAACGCTTAATTATTATACCAAAATTACTCGGGAATGTCAATATAATTATAAATTTTCGTGATATTTTACAAAAAAATCCCCTGTTTCGAGCCGCAATATATGCATTATTGCAAGATAAGCCTTACCGTTAATGCACTCAATATAAAACCCGTTAGATCCGCTGTGAGCGAAGAAGCTATTGCATGACGGGTATTTTTTACTTTTGTTATACCGTAATACACGGCAATAGTGTAAAATGTCGTTTCCGTTGAACCTATCATGACGCTTGCAACACGTCCCGCAAAACTGTCAGGAGACACTTCCGAAAGTATCGACTCAAACACGGCAAGCGCTCCGCTGCCCGATATGGGACGTATCAGCGCGAGCGGTATACATTCCTTGGGAAATCCCAGAAGATCCGTCAGAGGTGATATCAGTTCCGAAAGAAATCCCAATCCCCCGGACGCTTTGAACATTCCTATCGCGGTCATAAGCGCGATCAGCGCGGGAAGTATCTCAAATGATGCGCTTATGCTTTCTTTTGCTCCTTCGACAAATTCGCCGAAAACATCTGCTTTCTTTATCAAGCCGAATATAATTATTATTGCAATAAATATGGGGATAAGATATTCGCTCATTTATGTTTCCTCCTTTTGGAAATGTTGTCGAGTGCTGCTGCGGATATAAGCCCTGCCGCAAGTGCGCAGGCTGATGTTATCAGCACACAGGGAAGTATTTCCATAGGCTCTGCCGAGCCGTGACGTATGCGCAGCGAAGCGGCTGTTGTGGGGATAAGGGTTATTGAAGCGGTGTTAAGTACAACGAACATTATCATGTTCCTGCTTGTGGTGTCTCCGGGGCGTTCTTCCTGTTCAAGACGGCGCATGGCTTCAAGTCCCAGCGGAGTGGCGGCGTTGCCGAGTCCGAGAAGGTTCGCGGTTATGTTCATGCAGATAGCATGAAAAGCTTTGCCGTTCAGATCAAGACCTTTGAAAACGTGTTTGAGGAGGGGCTTGAAAAATTCGGAAAGAAGATCTGTCAACCCGGACTTTTCCGCAACTCGCATAAGTCCGCCCCACATACACATTCCGCCAAGCAGGTACAGGAACAGATCCACTGCTTCAACACAGGAATTAAGAGCCGCACTGCTGACTTCGCCGATGTTACCCGATGCGGCTCCGAATATAACCGAAGCCGTAAGCATTATTGCAAATATCCATTTAAGCATACTATACTCCTTTAACATGGCAGCGTATTACCGAGATTGATATTTTATTAACATAATATTTTTAACAAATAATCTCAACAGCGGATTTGTCGACTAATTAAGTATATTTTTGGAATTTCGCATATTTAAGCCAAATCCCGCAAAGATCAGCCTTTTATCACACTTTATACCGCGAAAATATTTCATATTTGAATGTTCATAAAAAAGCCATAATTATTAACACAATGTTTTTTGACATATATATACAAAATGGGCTATAATTATCTTAATAAGATCTTTCAGGAGGTGTTGTGATGAAAGCAACAGGAATTACAAGAAAAATCGATGAACTCGGAAGGATCGTTCTTCCTATCGAGTTAAGAAGGGGTCTCGGTATTGGCGAAAAGGACGCTCTCGAAATTTATGTTGAGGACGAAAAAATAATCCTTAAAAAATACAAGCAGGCCTGCGCTTTCTGCGGAAGCGATGAAAATATCGTTGAGTTCAAGGGCAAATATGTATGTGCAGACTGCATTACCCAGCTTAAAAAGTGATCGCTTGTCTTTACATAATATGTAAGCCGTATGCTCAATATTCTGAAGGGGATCTCCGGCAGCGATGCCGGAGGTCGTTCAGTTTTTAACGGAGGTGCTTTAATAATGGTTTTTATCCGTTCCGAGGAACTACTTCCGGGAATGTGTCTTGCAAGAGATATACACTTCTATGAACCGTCCGTTGCTGCTTCAATAACAATGAAAACGGGGCAGAAACTCACCGATATGCAGATAACTCAGCTTTGCGGAGCAAAGATCGACGGCGCATATATCGATACGGTCAGAAGTGAAGTACGCGTCATATCCTCCATAAACCAACAGATCAAAAAAGAAGCTATATCCAATATCCACAGCCTTGCGGATAATTTTATAGATACCAGTAAGGGCGTACAGAAAAGGGACATTGAGTCCGTCAGTGCAACAACACAGAATCTTATTGATAATCTTTCTTCACAAAAGGATATACTTATTAACATATCCGACATAAAAATGTATGACGATTATACATATCATCATTGCCTGAGCGTTGCGATAATGTCAATAGCCATCGGCATGGAGCTTGGGTTCACCAATGAAATGCTGAACGATCTGGGACTTGCGGGCCTTTTGCATGATATCGGAAAAGTCTCGATACCTATTGAGATAATCAATAAACCCGGACGGCTCACGAACGAAGAATTCAGCGTGGTAAAGATGCACCCCGTTTATGCGGCAAAACATCTTCAGGATCGCCATCTTGTAAATGATAACGTTTACCAAGGGATAGTCGGTCACCATGAAAAGCTTGACGGATCGGGCTATCCGAACCATCTTAAAGGCGAACAGATACATCCGTATGCAAGGATACTTGCGGTGGCGGACGTTTATGACGCGCTTACGTCGAACCGTCCTTACCGTATACCGAGTCCGCCGAATGAAGCGATAGAACTTATAATGGGAAGTGTCGATACGCATTTTGACGAGCGGGTGGTAAAAGCGTTCCTGAGGAAAGTTGCGCCTTTCCCGACGGGAGCAAAGGTAAAACTTTCAAACGGCGAGAGCGCGTATGTTATGAAGAACTATCCGGATCAGCCGCTGAGACCGCTTGTGGCGGTGATAGGTGCGGACAGGGTATATGATCTTTCGTTTGACATGACTTGCATGAACATAGTTATCACGGAACTCCTTGATGAAAACAAAGGCAACAGGTTAATAAATATGTAATGGGCAGGAAACTGCCCATTTTAGATTGTAGAAAAAGTTTTTAACAATTTTGCGCGCAGCGCAAAATTGCCTTACACATAGTATAAAATTTGAAAAGGTGATCTTATGAACGATATCGAGCTTCTTGAAATTGCCAAAAACGCTATGGAATACGCCTATGCCCCCTATTCAAACTTTAAAGTGGGCGCGGCTCTGCTTTGCAGCGACGGAACGGTCTTTACCGGCTGTAATGTGGAAAACGCCGGCTACGGCGCGTCAAACTGCGCGGAACGAACCGCGATCTTTAAAGCCGTTTCCGAGGGGAAAAGAAATTTCTCCGCTATTGCCATAGTTTCATCAAGCGGTGATGAAACTTTCCCTTGCGGCATATGCAGACAGGTCATGGGCGAATTTTCTCCCGAATTGCGTATTATTTTGCAAAGATCCGATGGAACACCTTCGGTGTACTCATTTAAGGACATAATGCCTAAATTTTTTTCATTGTAATGACGGATTTTAACCGTTCTGTAATTGACTTTATCGGGGAAATGTTATATAATTACTTTATAGATAACTTTGAGATGATATTGTGCATATATATTGCACGCAAAATTTGTGCAGAATTACCTATGCACCGTATTTTTACACTTTTGTAGATTTGAAAGAGGTCATATGCGTTTCCGTTGTTACTTGATTGCTGCAATTTTAATATCCGCTGTGTCTTTGTCCGCCTGCAAAACTGTTTCCGAAAACAGTTCGGGTCTGCCGGATACAGCACCGCCTACCGCTCCGCTTACGGAAATTTCTTCCTCGGAGGATACGGCAGCTGCAAGTGACAGCTTGTCCGAAACAACGGCGGGAACTCCCGATAACAGCGAAACTGCTTCCGCTGCAGCGGAAAATACCGAACAGGAGACCACGACGGCGGAAAATACGGAAACTGCGGGGACATCTGCTGCTGTGACAGTGGTAGTTGTTCCGAAAACCGAAACTTTGCCCCAAAAGACCGAAACTTATACGGAAACTTCCGAAAGTTCCCGCAGCGAGACGGAAACAACTCCCGAAACTTCATTGACTTTGCAGCATGAAAGCCCGCCTGAACCTGATATTTCCCAAACGGCGCAGACGCAGAACAATAACGGCAGCAGAAATTACAGCACGGTGAATTTCCGCGAACAGAAAGGCTTCTGGATAACTTATCTTGAATATATGTCCATTCTGAAAAATAAGTCGGAAAGTTCCTTTAAAGCTTCAATAGAAAATTATTTCGACAATATTTCCGCTCTGGGCTTCAATACGGTGTATGTACAGGTTCGGGCGTTCGGAGACGCTTACTATGATTCTTCACTGTTCCCTTCGGGAGAACAGTATAACGGAACTATCGGCGCGGGAAGCAGCTTTGACGCGCTGAAAATAATGGTAAAAGCCGCGCACGAGCGGGGACTTTCCGTTCATGCTTGGGTAAATCCAATGCGGTTAATGACTTCTTCTCAGATAGAAAATATTTCCGACAGATACATTATTAAGAACTGGTATAACAATTATAACGGCACTTACATAGCCAAATCGGGGGAAAGATGGTACCTGAACCCCGCTTATGACGAAGTGACGGATCTTATTGCGGACGGAATTTCCGAGATAGTGCGGAATTATGACGTTGACGGGATACAGATAGACGACTATTTCTACCCCACAACTGCGGAAAGTTTTGACAAAGCGGCTTATTCCGCTTCGGGAACGAGCCTTTCGCTTGCGGAGTGGAGAATGTCAAACGTAAATAAAATGGTGAAGAAACTTTATAAGGCTGCCCATAACGCAAATCCGAACATCGTTTTCGGCATATCTCCTCAAGGCAGTATAGAAAATGATTATGACGAAACATATGCGGACGTGCGTACTTGGTGTTCGCAAAGCGGATATTGCGATTACATACTTCCGCAGGTGTATTTCGGCTTTGATAACGCCGCGCTGCCTTATGCGGACGTTATCTCACAATGGAGCGGCATGGTGAAAAATGCCGATATAAAGCTTGTTATAGGTCTTGCGGCTTATAAAATAGGCGCGGCGGATAATTACGCAGGCGCAAAAGGAAAAAATGAATGGACGGAAAACAGCGACATCATTTCAAGACAAATGGAACTTGCCAAAGCGCTGAGTAATTACGGCGGCGTGGCGCTTTACAGATATGAGTCGGTATTTGCACCGTCTTCGGACGTGGCGGAACAGGTCGGCAAAGAAATAGAAAATATAAAAAAGTAGAACACAAATGAACAAAAGAAGAAAGGGATGCGGCAATTGAAACGGAAAAAACATAGATTTTTAGGTATTGCTGCCGCTTTGGCAATGATACTGCCGATAGGCGCGGATCCTGTCATAATAAGTGATATAACGGCTTTTGCGGAAGACGATCCGGGGCAGATAACGGTCATAATGCCTCAGGACGATATCGGCAGAGATGAGGATCTTCCCGATTTTACCGAGCCGGATATAATGCCGTTATACAGCTTCCCGGACAATATGAGGGGAGTTTATATCACTCCGGGAGAAGATTACGGCGCGGCAGGCGAGGACGGAACATTGCCTTCCGAGGAGGAGATCGCCGAAAGCGTGGAGCATATGCTCGATTCGGCTGAAAATAATAAGCTGAACTCTATAATTATCCGCACCGATAATGACGGACAGGTCTTTTACAACGCGGATATAAACGAAACGGTGGAACGCCCTCTTGCGGAATATGCCATAGACGCAGCCAAGGAACGGGGTTTCTATGTTTATCTGAATTTCAGCCTTGACAAAGCTATGGAAGGCATTGATGACGCGGATCTTCAATCGCGTATAGATAAATTGGCGATCATCGTTCACAGCTTTACGGTCAAATATCCCGTGGACGGGATAATCCTTGACGGTTACTATTCTTCAAAAGATAATACTTCACTTAACGACTATATGAAAAACGGTTCGGGCATAGGCTTCGATAACTGGCTCGTTGACAACGGAGCGTATGTTTTCAGCCTTGCAGCGGACGCCGTAAGACGGACGAACAACACCGTTCCCGTGGGTATCGCTCTTAACGATGTTTGGGCAAATTATACCACAAATGAAAAAGGTTCGGAAACTGCAGTTGATTTTGAGGCGCTCACGGACGGATATGCCGATACGGTAAGTTATATACAGAAAGGCTATGCGGATTTTATAATGCTTAAAGCGGAAGGTTCCATCTCCGACAGCGAAATGCCTTTCAAGGAACTTGTAAGTTGGTGGAACAGGTATGCGGAAGAAGCAGATATCCCGCTTTATATCCACCATATAAACGAACAGATCTGTACGGATGCCGAGGGCTGGGGTTCTCCGGATGAACTTGTCAAGCAGGTGATCGCCGCGGCGGACTGCGATAAATACGGCGGAAGTGCGTTCAACTCGCTTTCTTCACTGGAAAGCGATATTATGGAGTCTACAGATGTTCTTATGAAACATTATGACGATACCATAGACCTTGAAGGACTTAACAGCGAACTGGAAATGACTCTGCCTACAAAGACCACTTTCAAAACAGAAGAGCCTACAGTTATATTTGCGGGATCTTTTGACCCGAACTTCCCGGTATATTATCAGGGCAAAGCTATCGAACTTAACGAAGCGGGACGTTTCTATTTTACAGAAGATCTTGATGTTGGCGTAAATACCTTTAAATTCCAGAGCAAGGCAAAGGTGATCACATATAAGATAACAAGAACGGTAAACGTTCTGAAAAGCGTTTCGCCCACAGACGATATCATGCGCGTTGAGGAACAGTCTACGATTGCTTTGAGTGCGATCGCATATAAAGGCTCTGTAGTTACCGCAAAAGTAAACGGCAAAAGCATTTCCCTTAAAGAAGCCGACGGTCAGCTCGATGAACTGGATCCTAACTCGAATTATACAAAATTTACCGGATACTATACCGCTCCTTCGGGAAAGCGCGGTCAGGATCTTGACCTCGGAAATATCGAGTTCTACGGAACTTATCCCACTAAAACAGGGGATATAAACGAATCCCGCACAGGTGCGCATATTATAGTAAACGCTCTTGCGGAAGTCCTTAACGACTACAGCGGAAGTCTTTTGCGGGTCAACAGTGACAATACAATGGTATATAATTACAAGTCTACTACGACAAATCCTTCCCCCGACTGCGCAAGACTTCCTGCGGGAACTCTCGATTATATCGTAAAGACCGTTACTTACAGCGGAGTAGACTATTATCTCACAAATTCGGGAAAACGTATCCGCAAAGACGCGGTAAGCGTTCTTGAAAACAAACCTCTCGGCAGCAACCCGATGAGCGTTGTCGCTGCGGGAAAGGACGGCACGGATACGGTCATAAAACTTAAAACTTCGGTAAAAACACCTTTCTCAATGAGTTTCGGAAATATTTCCTACAGCGAAGGCGGAAACGGAAGTTATTATGTTTCATCATTTGATTCGGGATATATAACTATCACATTTGATTATGTAACGAGCATTTCGGCAGGGGATATATCTTTCCCTGACAGCGCGGTGTTTACTTCGGGCAAATGGAGCACTTCCGAATCAGGCGAAATGAAACAGGCAAAACTTACGCTCTCGCTGCGCCAGAGCGGAGTGTTCGGCGGAATAACTTCTACCTATGACGATGAGGATAACCTTGTGCTGCGGTTCAACGGCTGCCGTAACAGCGTAAACGGCGCAACGATCGTTATCGACCCGGGACACGGTTACACGGGACGTTCGGCGTTCGACCCGGGCGCGGTAGGACATATCAAAGAGCAGGAAGCTAACCTTGCGATCGCAAAATATGTTGAACAGATGCTTTCCGATGCGGGAGCAAATGTTATCCGCTATAAGACCGAGAGCGAAACTTATCCCACGGAGAACCGTTCCGATACGGCAAGACAGTATAAGCCTGATATGTTCGTATCTATCCACTGCAACTCGGCGGCAAGCGAAAGCGGTACAGGCGCGGAAGCGTATTATTTCACACCGTTTTCTCAGCCGTTGGCGAAATACATTTCCGAGGAGCTTGGCAGCTACATAAAGAGCGAGATACATTCGGACGGCTACGGCAACCGCGGTGAAAAGTACAATTATTTCTGGGTAACTCTCCAGCAGGATTTCCCGTCTGTACTTGTAGAGACAGCGTTTGTCACAAACTATGCCGAAGCCATGGCGCTTGCGGACGCATCGTCTCAGAAAAAGTTTGCAAACGCTATCGTAACGGGCATAAAGCGGTATTTTGAGCGGACGAATTATTCCTGCTTCGGTGAAGGAAGTGCGGTCTGGACAAACACTGACGGTACCGTTCCTGCGGGGCAGAATGACTATGCTCCCGCGGAGACTTACGATCCGTCGTCCGTAGAAACAACGCTGCCCGAGAATGAGTACGGCTATGAAGAAGGATATGAGATCACGGAAGGTCAGACCACCGAGACGGAATATTTCCCCGAGTGGTATGATCCGGACTATCAATATCTTTTTGGAACGTAGTATATAACAATTTTGCGCGCAGCGCAAAATTGAACAGCTGGTCGAGCTGAGCCCAGCTCGCGGTTTCCAAAGGCAGAGCCTTTGGTCGCGTAAACGAACGCAGTTCGTTTTTCGCAGTAGCGCGAAATCCCCTATACGAAGGCGCCTCTGCAAAGGGTGTGAATAAAACGACGCAAGCGTCGTTTCCGCTGAAAGCGGCAAGATGGGGCTGCCACTGCGAAAACCAAAACTTCGTTTGGTTGAGGGCTTCCCCCTTGGCATTAACGAATAAATATCATTTAAGCCTTTCCAAACAGCCCGGTGGGCTGTTTGGAAATACAGAGCAATTTGGTTTTCTAAAAAATAATTCGTTATTTGACAACAAAATTATATATTATGCTTTATCGACAAACTGAAGCGCAGGGTCTTTCACGGTTCTGCGCTTTTTTGCCATAACGTCAAAAATAATTTTAATGTCAGATTTTCACAATTTCTTTTGTGATATCTTTAATATTAATTGTTAAAATAACTAAAAAAATGTTATTAATATTGATTTTATTTACAAAGAATCAAAATCTTATCGGAATTTTTTTAAAATTCCTTGACTTTTTTTATGAAAAAAGGTATAATGATTTAAAGCATTTATGCTTTATGGTCAAGGGTCAAAGTAGCTTAAATTCCAGAGCGTTGTTCTTTATAGGCAAAGGTGTCGGTGGGAGTCCGTCCTCAGGTCCAAATCCAAACTATATTATTTTAAGCGAGGGAAACTAAAATGTACGAAGACAAGACATTAGTATGTAAGGAATGTGGAAATGAGTTCATCTTCACTGCCGGCGAACAGGAATTCTATGCTGAAAAAGGCTTTGTAAACGAGCCTCAGAGATGCAAGGCTTGCCGCGATGCAAGAAAGAACAGCGCAAGAGCAGAAAGAGAAATGTTTGAAGCAACTTGTGCTTCATGCGGAGGAGTTGCAAAGGTCCCATTCAGACCGAGAGAAGATCGCCCTGTTTATTGCAGCGATTGCTTTGCAAAGATGAAAGCCGAAGGCTGATAAGGACTGAAACGAATTACAACAATAATTATGCGGGAACTGCATATCGCAGTTCCCGCATTTTGTTTTTTTATTTACCGCATATTTACCATTTATCTTCTTCTCCTTCTTTCGGGAGACAGGGCGTGAGCGCGGCTATGGCGACTTCAATTTGTTTGTCGTTGGGTTCTTTGGTGGTTATCCTTTGCAGCCATAATCCCGGCGCGGAAATTATTTTAGTAAAAATATTATCGTATTTTCCCGCTATTTTTATAAGTTCATACGCAACGGAGGCTTCGGGGATAAGGCAAAGCATCTGTATCCCGAAACGGATCCACATATTTTCCCTCGGAAGAAAAATTCCCACGATAAAGCTTATGATAAGCACGATAAGAATGAAACTCGTTCCGCAGCGCGGGTGGAACCTTGTGTGCCTGCGGACGTTTTCGACCGTGAGTTCTTCCTTTGCTTCATAGCAGGCTATGGTCTTATGCTCCGCTCCGTGATATCTGAAAAGCGTTTTTATGCTGCCCATAAAAGAAATGGCGTACATATATCCAACCAAAAGGAAAAGCCGCACAAATCCTTCGATAACAGGGCGAACGCTTTCGGGCGCGCCCGCTTTTTCTATCAGGTCGGCAACAAGTATCGGTCCGCCTTTGAAAACTACCAGCGATATCACCAGTGCCACGGCAACGGATATTATCATTACCACCGAAACAAGCTTGTCTCCGAATTTATCGGTGAGCCATTGCTCGAATTTGCTGAGTTCTTCCTCTTCTTCATCGTCCTCGTCTATTTGTTTTTCCGCAGATTTCATGGTGCAGCGTATGCCTTCTATAAGACTTGTGACAAAATTTATGCAGCCGCGTATAAAGGGAGTTTTTCTGTACCAAGGTGCGTCCTTGCCGTTTCGTACAGCCCACTGTTCAACGTCTATAGTCCCGTTTGGAAGTCTGCAAGCCATTGCCGCAGTGGTTATGCCGCGCATATAAACACCCTCTATAAGAGCCTGTCCGCCGATCTTTGATTTAAAACATTCTTTGCCGCAATTTTTTTCTTCGCTCATTTTGCTATCCTTTCAAATTTAACTTTTCGGAACAGGCAAGGTTATGGTCACCGTTGTGCCTTTTCCCAGTTCGCTGAAAATATCAAGTTTTCCGCCGTGCATAGCCACTATCTCGTCCGCTACGGCAAGACCTATGCCGCTTCCTCGGCGGGTATGGTTAGCTTTGTAGAATTTTGTTTTTATTTTCGGGAGATCCTGCGGACTTATGCCGCAGCCCGTATCGGAAATATTTATCTCGATATGATCCGCGTCCGCCATAAGCGCCTGTATAACGACTTTATCGCCTTTGTCGGAGTATTTTATCGCGTTGTCGATAACATTTATAAAGACCTGTCTAAGACGGTTCTTATCGCCGAAAACGAAGGGGAGCATATCAGGCTCGTCGTATATGACTTCGATGCCTTCGCGCTTGGCTTTTTCGGTGTAGATAAGCACCGCGTCCCCAAGTTCCGCAAGGATATCCATTGTCATCTTTTCAAGTGTAAATCTTCCGTTCTGCATACGTGAGAAATCAAGCAGTTCCTCCACCATTTCGGAAAGTCTTTCACTTTCGCTGCCGATCACCCGCATACCTTTTGCAACGGTCTCCGAGTCCTCGGGCATATTTCCTATAGTTTCAGCCCAACCTTTTATTGCCGTGAGCGGAGTGCGAAGTTCATGGGAAACACTGGAAATAAATTCGTTCTTCATAGACTCCGACAGCGCAAGTTCACTTGCCATGTGGTTGACTATATCGCAAAGTTCGCCGATCTCGTCGTCGTTTTTCTTTGTTATACGCACCGAGAAATCGCCCATTGCGTATCTTCTTGCGGTAGAACCTATCTGCCGCACGGGGATAACGATGGATTTAACGAAATACAGTCCCGAAAAGATCATCATCAGCAGCACTGCAAGGCAAACTATCACCAATATTATCGCTATTGCCGAAATGTGCCTGTCCACTGCTTCAAGTGAGGAGACCAAGCGTATCGCCGAATATCCGGAATCGTTGTCCGGCAGCAGTACGCATACCGCCATTATATGTTCGCCCGTAGATATCTTGCCGGTGTAATATCCGTTTGCGCCGTTTGAAACGGCTTGCGTATAGTCAGCCATGCTGTCAAGGCTTTCCGACGGGACAAATCCCGAAGATGTAAGGGCAATATTTTCTTTGTTCCCCACGACCATTATCTCGGTCTTGTCCTTTTCCGACCAGTTTACGGCTACCGAACGTATCTCCGAAGAAAAGCTTACCGACGGATTGTTGTAGGAACGCTGCAGAATGCTCGATACCATGTTCATTCTTGAAGTGAGGTATTGTCTTGCCGCGCTGTAGTAATAGCTGCGTACAAAGAGTATCCCGCCTATTACGACCGCAAAAAGCATAGCCGATATAACGCCCAGATTGTTCACCAGCCAGCGTCTTGTTATGGTAAATCTGCTCAAAAGTTTACCTCCTTGTGCAGCACCGTAACGATGCCGCGCAAATAATTATCCTGCTGCGGAACTGTTGTCAATTGTCATCGTCATGGGGTCTTACCGACCATTTGTAGCCGAAGCCCCATATTGTGGATATGTAGCGCGGGTGAGAAGGCTCGTCCTCGATCTTCATTCTTATCCTTCGTATATTTACGTCAACTATCTTATCATCGCCGTAATAATTTTCGCCCCATATATGGTTAAGTATGGAAGTCCTGTCGAGGGCAGTTTCGGCGTTGATTATGAAATACTCCAGTATCTGGTATTCCACCTGCGTAAGATCTATCGGCAGACCGTCTTTTGCAACGGTGCGGCTTTTCATATTAAGCAGGAAAGGACCCGACTCGATAGTCTGCGCCGCTTCATCGTCCTTTGAAACGCTCATGCAGACCCTTCTGTAAACGGCATCTATCCTTGCGGTAAGTTCGGAAGTCGTAAACGGCTTTGTTATGTAATCGTCAGCGCCGATCATAAGTCCGCTCACCTTATCCATTTCCTGTGCTTTGGCGGAAAGCATGACTATCCCAAGGGTGCTGCTTCTTTTTCTTAGAGCCTTGCAGACTTGAAAACCGTCTATGCCGGGCATCATTATATCCAGAAGTGCAACATCAAATCTTCCGTGTTCCTCATCGAATACTTTGAGTGCTTCTTCTCCGCAGTTGACATCAACGACCTCATATCCCGCGCGTTTCAGGTTTATTACTACGAAGTCGCGGATAACATCTTCATCTTCGCATACAAGTATACGTTTCATATAAAAATACCGCCCTTTTCATGATTTTATATCATAATATAGAAGTTATTGCTTATTTCCGTTCCCGTAAGTATCAGAGGTTCGTCCTCGATATCGGGGCATTTGACGAGGTAATTCATATTGTTTCCGCTTTTTATGGTCATATAGCCTTCTTCAAGAAGCGTCTGGGTTTCGGAATTATTTGCAACGGCTATGCGCATAAGTTCCGTTGTGCTGTTTGTAAGATCCACTCTGTACTTGTAGAATACGATATCTCCCGTAGCGTTGTCAGTTTTTGCCGTGACAACTCCCGACCATCTTCCGGGGAAAATAAAGCAGTATCCGTCCGAAATATTGTAATAGCTTGAATATTTTTTGACGATGCTATAGTTATCCATTATGTTCCAATCGGTGCTGTAAATTTTTTCGGACGAACTTTCGGAATATCCCGGCAGCAGCGATCTTGTGGGTATCTCTATCACTCCGTCAAGGTCTATGTCGGTGCAAAGATAACCTGCGGGGCGCCTTGTATTTTCGATGATAGAGGATTCGCCCATATAAAGCGGGTTTCTTAGGGTATCGTTAAGTGAATAAATTATCTCCGTGGTGAGCTGTCTGTCCGACAAGCCGTCAATGAAGATAGCGGGTGTATTTGTTCCCACATATCCTGAAGCTATGTTAACGAATTCGGAGGCATTTTTGTCAAGCGGAACATTTCCTTTTTCCTCCACATTTCCTGTTTCCGGGTCTCTTGAGATCAGGCTAAGTGATGCGTTTCGCAGCTGGCTTTCGGTGCGAACGAGTATCAGTTCGCCGAAGCTGTCTCTGTTTATATCCGTAACGAACATCGTATTGTAGCTGTCCGAGTAATCATTGACAAGTATCCCGCCGCGGTAGCTGTAAACAGCCGCGCTTTTGTCGCCCGAGAGCAGGTTGTAGCCGATCATCATGCTCATCGTACCCGAGCCGCCTATATCCGAAAAGAGTACGCGTTCGATGCTCGTTCCCATTCCTGCGTGGTCGTAAACGCTGTGCCATTCGTTATTTTCGGAGCGGTCGATTATATTTATCCTGACGTTTCCCGTGCCTGCGGTCTCGCCTGCTTTTTCGTAGAATACCACCGCTTCGTCCGAGTTATCTCCGTCAAGATCCGTGAAAACGAATGCCGAACGGTATTCTCCCGCGCGTGGGTACTGTAATTTTATATCTTTTCCCACATCTTTCATCAGGGCGTCGTACACGGCGTTCTGTTCTTCCGAAAGTTTCGGGGGAGAAAGGAGCATATCCACGGAACTTCCGAAAGAGCAAGCTGTCAGCGATACCGCAGCGGCAAGGGGAATAATTTTTTTTAAGATCTTTCCCACTTTTCGGCTCCTTTCCTTTTACAAAAAGGCGCACTCAGAAGCTCGGTTTCCGCCAAGGGGAGACAGCGGAATACTTACGCGCTTGCATGGTGCGCCTGTATGCTTATCAGTCTATAGAACTCATGCCTTTTCCGGTAGAAGTTACACCGCGCCAACGGCGTTTTCCTGTAAGATTGAGTTTAGGCATTACTCTGTAAACGTAAGTGCTCCAGAATACCGCTACTACCGCCACGGTAACAAAGATTATCCCAACATCGGAAGTATCGGGGGTGGACATACCGAATCTTTCCGCATAGCTCTTGGAAAAAAAGATCACATATCTCGGTATTGTGGAAACAGCCGCGAATATTGAAGCTGTATAGCCGTAAATGCACATCCAGAAGCGGGTATGTTTCTTTTCAAATCCCGCGAAGAATTTTGCCGCATAGATAAAGAATGCCGAAGAAGTCATTGCCGTGAACATGATATATATTTTCTCGGAATAAACGCCGATGATCTCGCCGTTGTTTATCATTGCGAATATCTGCATAAGTTTCCATATGGGGAATGACATGAGGAATACGCAGTTTCCCTTGGAAAATCCTTCGCCTTTGAGGATATTTGTTCCCAAAGAAATGAAAGTGATTATCACTATCAGTGCTATGAAGTAAGTTATCCAGCCGCTTACCGATATCCCCGCGAAAGCGAACACGGGATTATCCTCTGTGGATATCTCGGCATTTTTGCTTGCTACCGAAGAAAGTTCAAGGAAAACATCGAAGCCCACCAGAAAAGCCATCAGGAACATTGCCGCTCCTGCTTTCGGGGAGATTTTCTTATTGAGCCTGTCTGCCTGCAGCCGCATCGGGTTGATGAGTATACAGGATTTTATCGCCTTGTCTCTTGATTTTCCGACCAGCATTATCAGGAAAATAATGATAAATCCGATTATAAGCACCCAGAACGGGTAATTTTTAGCTATCGAACCGTCAATATACTTTCCCGTTCCGAAATCCATATTTGTCTGCAGCTGGTAAGTTCTTGCGGCGACTGCGGCGATAAGCGTTATGATATACGCGATCACCGAGACTTTTTTATCCAGCTTCACCTTTGACTGCTTGTAAGGTTTTACATTTGTTTTGCTCATGTCCGTATCCCCTTAATTAAAAATTTACATTTGCTTATGGTATGTATTTATATATCATCTCTCATCGAGAGGGATATATTTACGTCTTTTTGCGACTGCCTTATATGCGGGTCTGATTATGCGCTTGCCCGTAAGGAGTTCTTCGATCCTGTGAGCCGACCAGCCTGCTATACGCGATACGGCGAACATAGGTGTATTGAGTTCCACGGGTATTTTTAACATTCTGTAAACGAGACCCGAGTAAAGATCCACGTTTGCGCACATTACCTTTGTGCTGCCTTTTACCGAAGCGAAAACTTCAGGAGTGAGCCTTTCCACCGCGTCAAGCAGCAGGAATTCCTTTTCAAATTCCGTGCCTTTGGCGAGTTTCATGGCATTTTCCTTCAATATGACAGCTCTCGGATCGGAGAGCGTATATATTGCATGACCCATGCCGTAAACGAGACCTGTACCGTCTCCCGCGTCGCCTTTTATGACTTTTGCGAGGTAATCGGCGACTTCGCCGTCATTATCCCAGTGGGTGATATTTTCTTTCAGTTCGTCAAGCTGGCGTATGACCTTGAAGTTTGCGCCGCCGTGACGGTGACCTTTCAGTGAACCTATGGCTCCCGAGTATGCGGAATATGCGTCTGTTCCGGAAGAAGTAAGTGTACGGCAGGTAAAAGTCGAGTTATTTCCTCCGCCGTGTTCCGCATGGATAATGAGCATAAGATCGAGGAGCTTAGCTTCTTCTCTTGTGTAGACCCTGTCGTCTCTGAGGGTCGAAAGAATGCTTTCCGCGGTACATTCATCGGGGTTCAGCGGGTGCATATAAAGGCTTTCGTGGTCAAAAACGCGGCGTTTTATCTGGTAGGAGTCCACCATAGCCGAAGGGAGCCTTGCGATTATGGCGACTGCTCTGAGAAGTTCTTTTTCGAGGCTCTGATCTTCCGGGTCGTCGTCGTATGAATACAGTGCGAGCACCGAACGAGCCATTTTATTCATTATATTCCTTGAAGGGGCTTTAAATATCATATCCTCGGAAAAACCTGCGGGAAGTTCTCTGAATTCGGAGAGCATCTCGTTAAAATTTTTCAGCTGTTCCGCCGTAGGCAGGTCGCCGAAGAGGAGGAGATAAACGGTCTCCTCGAAGCCGAAGCGGTCTTTTCCCGTGGTATTGGCGATGATATCGCTTATGTTGTAACCTCTGTAGATAAGTTCACCGTTTACGGGTTCGCGTTCGCCCTCGTTGACGATATATCCGTGGACGTTGCATATATTTGTGATACCTGCGACTACGCCGCTGCCGTCGCTGTTCCTGAGACCGCGTTTGACCTGATATTTTTCGTAAAGATAGGGGTCGATGCGGTTATTTTTCATAAATTCTTCGCATAGATTTTTAAAAGCGGCTTTGTTGTAATTTACCGTATTCAAGATAATGCCTCCTTTGGGACTCGGATACTGATGATACGGCGGTCTATTGGAACGGCAGATCCCTGCGCTTCAATACTCCGTTGTATCAATGCGGTTCTGATCTTTGATTTTCCGGTTTTCGGAGGTGTTCGTTAACAGATCGGCTCATCAATATATCTGCGGACAAAAAACACATATATACTTATTTTACAACAATGAGCCGTAATTGTCAAGAATTTTTAAAGAATTAATTTCAAAACAAAAAGATGGAAAGTTGAAAAGGAATAATTTGCCAATATTTCGGTAAAATATTTAATAGAAAGGATGATCAATTATGAAAGACATTTTAAAGATCACGGGGATATTTGCGCTTTTGCTTGCGGTGATACCGCTGTTTGCGCTGTTTTCGGAGAAAGACGCGGTGACGGGAGCTGCGGGAACGGGCGGAAGTGCTTTTGCGGCGAAACTTTCCGCTGCGGAAACGGTGTTTTCCGAAAACGCATATACGGAAACGGAGCAGACTTCCGCAGATATGTCCGCCGTTTCCGAAACGGCAGCCGAGACCGACGCGCCCGAAAAAGATGATGAAGATATCATTAAAGTTCTTGATTATACCTGCGGACAAGTCCTTGAACTTTCCATGCGGGATTATGTCATCGGCGCGGTGCTTGCGGAAATGCCCGCCACATACAACATTGAAGCATTGAAAGCGCAGGCTGTTGCCGCAAGGACATATGCTTACCGTCAGCGGGAAAAGCAGCGGCTCTCTCCCGATCCGCTGCTTATGGGCGCGGATATTTCCAACGACAGTTCCAGATATCAGGCATATTTTACTCCTGCCCGCGCAAAGGAGTTCTACGGCAGCGGTTATGAGATATATTCCGAAAAAGCGGCGGAAGCCGTTGATCTCACCGATAGAATGATACTCGTTTATGAAGGCGAACCTATAGTTGCAGCGTTCCATTCCATGTCGTCGGGAAGAACGGAAAGTGCCGAGACCGTCTGGGGCAGCGCGGTAGATTATCTTGTTCCCGTTGACAGCAGCGGCGATGAGGACGCTCCCTCATATATCGAAGAGAAGATCCTTTCGGAAAACGAATGTCGGGAAATTCTGGAAAATTCAGTAAACGGTGCCGAACTTTCCTCCGATCCGGAAAACTGGATAGTCATTTCCCAAAGGAGCGCTTCTGGCGCAGTTACCGAAATGACCGCAGGCGGCGCGGAAATAAGCGGCGGAGAGTTCCGCAGTATATTTTCGCTGCGCTCCGCAAATTTTACCGTTTCCTATAAGGACGGGGAGTTCACTTTTACCACCAAAGGCTACGGTCACGGAGTCGGCATGAGCCAGTTCGGCGCAAATACCATGGCTGAGAACGGCAAAAATTTCAAAGAGATACTTTACCACTACTACACAGGCGCAGAACTGGAAGAGTATTAAGAAAATTATTGACAAGTTCAGCCAAAATATGTATAATTAACATAGTGTGTCCGTAGATACAAAGGATCGAGGCGATAACTGTGTTACTTTTGATAGCGATATTGTGGCTTATTTCACCTGCGGTACTGCTGATATTGTATATTTTGCAGAAAAGTGAAAATTCCGATCTGAAAAAACAGAATTCCGCGCTTAAACAGCAGAATGACGCGCTTCTTGAACAGATAAACGGAACTTCGGTCGGCAAACAGGGAACTTTACAGCCGCACGAAGAAGGAACAATTTCCGAAAAAAACGCTGCGGCGTCTTACGGTATGCCGTTTGCTCCGCAGACCGAGAAAACTCCCGGATCTTCGCAGACATTTCCTGCGGAAACTTCCGCAGAAGAATTTCCTTCGGAAGTTCCTGCGGCAGCTAAGATAAACGAAAAAAAGAGCGTCAGCACGATCAACATAATACTTATCCTCGGCGCATTGTTATTGTCGCTGTCGGGATTTATATTTGCGGCTGCGGCTTGGGATATCATGAACGATTTCTTCCGCGCGGTGCTGCTGCTTTCATTTTCGGCGGTGTTCTTCGGCATACACTCCCTTGCGGAAAGAAAGCTGAAACTCGTTCAGACGGGAAGGATATTTTACATACTGGGAAGTATTTTCCTTCCTGCGGCGATAGCGGCGGCAGGAGCGTTAAAAATTTTCGGCGAGTACCTTTCTTTTGACGGGAACGGAAGGGCATTGGTCTTTGCGGCAATGTTCCTGAGCGTCTGCATACCGTTTTTCAAAGGCGCGCATGACTATAGATTCAGAAGTTTTGCGGCGGCGTCGTTCGTAAGTTTTTCTGCGGCAGCGGTTTCGCTGATATGGCAGTTCACAAAAGGCGGGGATATCGCCGCGTTGGGAATGTCGGTATTTTCGCTGCTGATAATTCTTACGGCACCGCTTGTGAGAAGGGCATTTGTTAAAATTTTCGGAGAAGAAACAATATTTGCCGCCGAATGGGAACGCTTTTCCACGCTGAACGTGTGGGTATTGAGCGTTATATCGCTTTTCACTGCGGAGGAAGGGTATATCTCTCTTGCGGCATTCCTGATATTCTCGGTATGTTTCCTGCGGAAGTCCGTTTCCGACAGAAACGGAGCGGCGGGAACGCTCGCTTTTGCGTTTTTTATAACTGCTGCGCTGTTTGCGGGCTTTGACCCTGACGGAATGTCGGGCTTTACGGCAATAATCGCCGCCACGGCGCTTATTTATACGGTTTTGTCGGCAATGGGCATCTTTCCCGAACTTATCAGGAAGATAATGAAAATTCTTGGGATAATTGCCGCGGGAGCAGCCGCTTTCCTTGGCGTTATAGAGAATATTTCCCTTATTGCAGACGATGAACTGCCGTCACTTACGCTAATAGGCGCGGCTGCGGCGATATTTGCACAGCTGCTCATACTTGCGCTGCGAAACAAAACAAACGGGTCAAAGGCAATGTCTTTCGGAGCAATGCTCTGGCTCTCGGCGGAAATTTCCCTGTATGTTTTCGGAAAGCTTGAAATGAGCGGGTATGCTTTTGTTTCGGCATATCTTTTCATGGTTTTATACTTTGCGGCGGTAAGGTCCACGCCGCTCAAGAAACGCCTTTACTCCTCGGCAAATGATATCATTATCGCGGCATATGCGTTTATCTGTTCGCTGATCTCCATAAACTCCGATCTTGGAACATATATGACCGATGGGATCATCGGGCTCGGCATACTTGCTGTGGGAATTCTGCTTGCGGTATTTTCAAAACAGGAAAAATTTTCTCACATAGCAGCCGCTTCGCTTACCGCGTTAACGCTGTTCCCGTTTACGGTGTTGTTTACGGGATCGGAAAAATATCCCGAGATCGTCTGCGCGGCGGCGGTAATGCTCATGCTGATGTGCTTTATCGCGGCGGTGACAATGTTCATTCCCAAAGCGAAAAAATACGCAAAAGCATACGGGATCGGTGTAATTGCCGCAGTTCCTTTATACTGCATCATAATCCTTATCGCGGAAACATATTTATTTGTGCCGCTTATCGCGGTGTCGGTATGCTCGTTAATTTATCTTGTGAAAAAGGCGTTCCCGCAGGGGAAACACTCGAGGATATGGCTTTTCTACGCGTCGCTGCTGCTGACATCGCTGTTTATGGGCGGAAAACTCACCGACGGCATTGACTTCATATATTTTCCTGCGGCACTGCTGCTCCTGATATTTGCGGTGCAGAACATATTTACCGCTGCGGGCGGCTTTGAAGAGATCGAAAAATACTCGGAGGTCTTCCTTTGGAACGTTATGCCGATCTTTTCGGGGATAATGCTTTTTGCCGCGGAAAGCTATGAAAGCCTTATAATGTATGTTTTTGCGGCAGTTCTCGGAGTATGCTCGGTGCTGTTAAGTATTTTCAGGAAAAATACGCTTGATCTGATATTCCCCATATTTGCCCTTGACGTTATATTCCTAAGAAGTATCAACAGCGATCCGGCGGCGGTCTTTGCAGTGATATTTGCAGTTGTCGGACGGCTGATGTTCCCGAAAAAGATATTTGAAGAAAAGTATCGGACAGACGTTTTCTCATTGGGTTCGATATTTACCGCAGCGGTGTTCCTCATGGGATTTGGCGGAGATGTCAGAACGTGGACAGGCTGTATCATCGCTACGGCGGCGGTGCTGAATTTCGTTCGCCGCGAACAGTCGCAGCCTGCGAGAAAACTTATAATGACGGTCTCGGCAGCGGGGATATTCCCCATATGGTGGACGATACCGTTTTTTGAAGTGCCGGAACTCATCGGGCTGGAATTCAAGCTTTTCCCTGTGGTGATATTCTGCATACTTCTAAGGCTGATACACAGAGACGCACCGGAAAAGGTGTACAATTTCTCTTTCGGCGCGGCGGCGGTATGCATAGCGATACTGTTTATAGACGCGCTCGTTTCGGGAGAAAGCTTTGACTCGGTGTTCATAGGGATAGTTCTGGTGATAATGCTTGCGGTATCGTTCATAATAAAGCGCAAACGCTGGTTCGTGCTTGCGGTGGCTTCAATGGTCATTTCTGCGGCACTGCTCAGCCTGCGCCAACTCGAAAGCATCGCATGGTTAGTTTACCTTGCGCTGACAGGCGCGGCACTTATCGCACTGGGAGTCATAAACGAGATAAAGAAACAGCAGAAACGCAGCGGCGAAGATACAAAACTTACACGTTTCATGTCGGATTGGACATGGTAGAAAGGCAAAAAACGGCTTTTTTTTCGCTAAAACCCTTGACAAAGATGTGAAAATGATGTATAATAGTATCAAATTTGAATTTTTATGTATTCGGAGTAATAAAATCATGAAAGCTGTTAATTCTGTACTCGCTGAGACAGATCCTTTGATTTTTGCGGGCGCAGGCTTTTATTTCGGCTGCGGAGCCTGTTTCCCATGCCTTGGAAAAATATATTGCCGATAACAGAATGGAGCTTTATAGCATAGCGTTGGCTGTCTGCGGCAATATTGTTTGTCACAGACTTTTTCTTTTAACTCTGTCCGAATCGAAAGGAATGACATTTTTTATGAAGAATGTTAAAATTTTTTACCGCATAATTGCTTCGGCAGCGGCTTTGACCATGACGATGGCTCTTGCTTCATGCAAGGACAGCTCGTCTGCGGAAGGGGAAGCGACTTCTCTTGACGCTTCGGGCTATGAGTCGCGGATAAGCGAACTTGAAAGTCAGGTGGAATCCCTTCGCGCGGAAACTGTCCCGAACATCTCTTTCAAGGATAAGAACGATTACCTTATGGGTAAATATAACCCCGCCGTCAGCGAGGCTGCCGCCATTAAGGAAGAAGCTATGGCAGATCTGCCGGAAACTATTACCATAAAAGGCGTTGAATACAGCACAAAGCTGACTTCACTTACACTTAACAATATGTCGCTGAATGATGAGGATATCAAAGATCTGAAATATATGGTAAATCTTACCGAACTGCATATCTATCAGAACAAGATCACAGATATATCACCGCTGAAAGGTCTTACGGATCTGCAGACCTTGTCGCTGTTCAGCAACCAAATAAGCGACCTTTCTCCGCTTGCGGGACTGGTGTCACTGGAGTCGCTTTACCTCAGAGCAAATCAGATAACGGATATCTCTCCGTTAGAAAACCTTTATAAGCTGACTTCGCTGGATCTTTCGGAAAACTCCATAAGCGATATATCTCCGCTTGCCGAACTGCATGACCTTACGCTGCTTAGACTCAATGACAACAATGTTTCCGACATTTCCGCACTCAGCGGCATGAAGATCATGAGCAGGCTCCATTTACAGAACAATAACATTTCGGATATAACTCCGGTGTCAAATATGGCGGATCTTACGGAAATATATCTGCAAAACAACTCCGTTTCCGATGTTGAACCGCTTATGTCGCTTACTTCACTCGGCTGGATAAAACTCGGTGGAAATCCCGTTCAGAACATTACTCCGCTTACAAATCTCGTCGGACTGAAAAAACTTTATATAGAAGGTCTGGATATCTCCGAAGAGGAGTTGCAGGCTTTCCAAGACAAAATGCCCGATACGACCATCGTAACTCGCTGATCCGCCAAGACAGCACTCAAAATATAACATATTCAGGAGGAAAATAAAATGATCATCATTCTCAAAAAAGGCGCGCAGGCGGATTCCGTCCGCAGACTTGAGGACAACCTTAAATCACAGGGCGTAAGCGTTAACCATATCGAAGGCGCTACTCAGAACATTATAGGTCTGGTAGGCGATACTTCCGCAATAGACGTTGAAAATATCCTTGCACAGGACTGCGTTGAAAATATCAGACGCGTTCAGGAACCTTACAAAAAAGCTAACAGGAAATTCCACCCTGATAATACGGTGATCTCCGTGAAAAATACCGTTATCGGAAACGGTTCGTTACAGATAATCGCGGGTCCGTGTTCCGTTGAAAGTGAAGAACAGGTCATCACTACCGCCATCGCCGTCAAGGAAGCGGGCGCAACTATGCTGCGCGGAGGTGCGTTCAAGCCGAGAACTTCTCCGTATTCTTTCCAAGGTCTGGGAGCGGAAGGTATAAAACTTCTCATAAAGGCAAGAAATGAAACGGGACTTCCAATAGTTACCGAGATAATGGACTGCGCGGATATTGACCTTTTCGCGGACGTGGACGTCATTCAAGTGGGCGCAAGAAATATGCAGAATTTCCGCTTGCTAAAACTACTCGGAAAATGCGACAAGCCTATACTCCTTAAAAGAGGTCTGGCAAATACCATTGAGGAGACCCTTATGTCAGCCGAATATATCATGGCGGAAGGCAATATGAACGTTATCCTCTGTGAAAGAGGTATACGCACATTTGAAACAATGACAAGAAATACACTGGATATTTCCGCTGTTCCTCTGTTTAAGGAAAAATCACACCTTCCTGTATGCGTTGACCCGTCTCATGCAACGGGAATAGTTTCACTTATCGAACCTATGTCGCTGGCAGCGGTCGCCGCAGGCGCGGACGCTCTGGAAATAGAAGTACACAACGACCCCAAGAGCGCACTTTCGGACGGCGGTCAACAGCTTACTCCCGCAAGATTTGCGGAGATAATGAAGAAGATAAAGGATCTTACTTCCTACTTCGGAAGAACTATAGGAAAATAATTCTGATATGCGATTGGACTGGTATTTATGTCTTTGAAAAAAATAACCGTCAGGGCTTCGGGAGTTTATGATGTTCTTATCGGCAGCGGACTTCTGGAAAACTGCGGAGAATATGTAAAAAACGTTACAAAAGCACAGAAGCTTGCGGTGATAACAGATGATAACGTTGACAGGTTATACGGTGATAAAGCTGTCCGCTCACTGGAAAATGCGGGATATGAAACTTGCAGGTTCGTTTTCCCGCACGGCGAAGCGTCAAAAAATTCTTCTACACTTATAAAAATATGGGATTTTCTTTGTGAGAACCATTTCACCCGCACAGACTGCCTTGTGGCTCTGGGCGGCGGGGTAACGGGAGATATGACGGGCTTTGCGGCGGCTTCATATCTTCGCGGCATAGATTTTGTGCAGATACCTACTTCGCTGCTCGCACAGGTGGATTCATCTGTCGGCGGAAAGACAGGGATCGATATCCCCGGCGGGAAAAATCTTGTGGGAGCGTTCAAACAGCCGATACTGGTTCTTGCGGATACAGACGCTCTCGATACGCTTACGGACGAATTTTTTACGGACGGTATGGGGGAAGTTGTCAAATACGGCATGATAAAGTCCGCGCCCCTTTTTGAAAAACTTGAAAAATATACGGCGGAAGAACTCAGAGATAATAAGGAAGTTCTTACGGATATAATAGCTGAATGTGTTTCAATAAAACGTGATGTCGTTGAAGCGGACGAACACGACAAGGGCGAAAGGATGCTCTTGAATTTCGGGCATACGCTGGGACATTCCATAGAACAGTATTACAACTATACGGGGATCTCCCACGGAATGGCAGTTGCAAAGGGCATGGAAATGATAACAGCCCTTGCGGAAAAACAGGGTATGTGCAGCGCGGGACTTTCGGAAAAATTAGCGGCTTGTCTGGAAAAATACCATTTGAAAATAGACGTAAGACCGATGCCAAATGAGCTTGGAAAAGCTTGCCTTAACGATAAAAAACGTTCAGGCGGAAATATAAATGTTGTTATATGCTCCGACGCAGGCACTTCATCAACGGTGAAAATGACAGTCGAAAAATTTATGGATTTTTTAAATAGTAAAGGAACATGATTTATGGATATAAAGATCTATCCTTCTAAGCTTATAGGAACGGTAAAGGCTCCTTCGTCAAAAGCATATTCCCAGAGAATGATAATCGCCGCGGCACTTGCGGACGGAGTTTCGGAAATATCAAATATAACCGTTTCAAACGATATAAGCGTTTCGGCTGCGGCCATGGAAGCTTTGGGAGCAAATATTTTCAGCGAGGACGGAGTTTTCACGGTAAAAGGCATAAAAACTCCACCGCAAAAAGTCGAGATAGACTGCTGCGAAAGCGGCGCAACGCTTAGGTTCGTGATACCGATAGCGGCGGCTCTGGGAACGGAGTCCGCTTTCCTCGGACGGGCAAAACTTCCGCAGCGCCCCATAACTCCGTATCTACGGGAATTTCCGCAGAAAGGCGTTACATTTGAGCCGCAGGGCGGACTTCCGTTACACATGACGGGAAAACTTACCGCAGGCGAATACAGAATGGAAGGGGATATCTCTTCACAGTTCATAACGGGACTTTTGTATGCGCTGCCGCTTTGTCAGGGAAATTCAGTGGTGAAAATGACTTCGCATTTACAGTCAAAACCGTATGTTGATATGACGATATCCGCACTTAAAAATTTCGGAATTACAATAGAAGAGACCGAAAAGGACGGACTTCCCGAATATCATGTACAAGGCGGGCAGAAATACCGCCCTTGCAACGTCAGCGTAGAGGGAGACTATTCACAGGCAGCGTTTTTCTATGTTGCAGCGGCTCTGGGTTCGGAAATTGAAATAAAAAATCTTGACCCGGATACGGCACAGGGCGATAAGGCTATAGTTGATATAATAAATTCCTGCGGAAAAGAAATGAAGCCCTTTACCGCAGATGTGGGAGACATTCCCGATCTGGTGCCGATACTTACCGTTCTGGGATGCTTTACTAAGGGAACGAGCCGCATAGTCAATGCTGCGCGGCTCAAAATAAAGGAAAGCGACCGCTTGAACGATGTTGCACGGCAGCTCAACGCTATCGGCGGCAAAGTTACGGCGGGAGACGATTTCCTTGAAATGCAGCCTATCGAAAAATTTACCGGCGGAACGGTGGATTCCTGCCACGATCACAGGATAGTTATGTCGGCGGCGATAGCTGCGCTGTCTTCTGACGCTCCGGTGATAATAAAAGGCGCGGAAGCGGTCAATAAAAGTTACCCCGGATTTTTTGATGATCTCGGCTCATTGGGCGGACGTTTTGAAATTCTCGGATAAAAGCAAAAAAAGAAAGGAGCTCCAAAAATGTCTTCATTCTGGAATCATAACATTACTGTATCAATTTTCGGCGAATCCCACGGTCCTGCTATAGGTGTGGTACTTGATAAACTTCCTTCAGGCGAACATATAGATGCCGAGGAGCTGCGCAGCTTTATGGCAAGACGCGCTCCCAAAAAGGACGGCACTTCCACACCGAGACGTGAATCGGATATGCCGAATATCCTCTCCGGGATCTACAATAATTACACAACGGGAACTCCTTTGGCGGCATTCATCAACAACACCGATACCCATTCTCAGGACTATAACAATATCTCAAAACTCGCACGCCCCGGTCATGCGGACTACACGGGCGCACTGCGCTACAAAGGTTTCAACGACGTTCGCGGCGGCGGGCATTTTTCAGGAAGGCTGACTGCTCCGCTTTGCTTTGCGGGAGCGATATGCGGTCAGATACTTGAACGCCGCGGTATATACACAGGCGCGCATATCCTCCGTATACACAACATAAAGGACAACGCTTTTGACCCGTGCGGTATCTCAAGAGATGAGATAATTGCGTTAAGGCATAAGAGTTTTCCCGTTCTTAACGACAGGAAAGGCACGGCTATGAAAAATGATATTGCCAAAGCCCGCGAAGCACAGGACAGCGTGGGCGGCATTGTTGAATGTATGGTAACGAACGTTCCTGCGGGAATAGGCTCGCCTATTTTCGAGGGACTGGAAAACAGCATCGCTCAGCTTGTGTTCGGTATACCCGCAGTAAAGGGAATAGAGTTCGGCGCAGGCTTTCAGGCGTCCGAAATGCTGGGAAGTCAGAACAATGATGAGTTCTACGTTGACGAAAGAGGTCATGTACTTACGAGAACGAACAATCACGGCGGCATACTTGGCGGTATCTCTTCGGGAATGCCCATAGTTTTCCGCGTTGCGTTCAAGCCTACGCCTTCAATTTCAAAGGAACAGGCAACGGTAGACCTTTCTTCAATGAAAAACGAGACTCTGAAAATAAAGGGCAGACACGATCCATGCGTTGTTCCGAGGGCTGTTCCGTGTGTTGAAGCAGCGGCAAATCTGGCTATCCTTTCGCATATGCTTTCCTATCCGAACTTTTAAAAAGCCTTGACGGAGGGATGTTTTATGGCTTCGCTCAAAAGAGAAGAAGAGTTCCGCATAAATCATAAGAGATATAAAGATCTTATGAAGCATTTTCATGTGGCGTTCTGGATGGCGATAATACCGTCGGCAACGGTATTTCTGGTACTTGCGGTCATTTATGCAATAAGAGGTCTGGCACTGCTTGCAGGAGCGGATCTTGTGCTTGCGCAGAAAATACTCAATGAGGAACTTGGCACGAATGACTCCTCGGGGCTGACGTTCAATACGCCTTATCTGTATATGTTTTTCCTGTTTTCGATAGCGGTGCTTTCTTTTATCGCATTTTTCTTCAAACTCCGCAAACCGCATAAGTTTATTTTCTGCATATATGCGGCGGGCGCGCTGTTCGGCTTGGCAGGACTGTTCACAGGCAGATTTGACGGAGCATGGGGCATTGTCAAAGGATTGTACCTGCTGATATACGGAATGTACGGAATGTGGCTGCAGGACTATATTATCCGTCTCCATAAGGAACTTGACGAACTTTCGCTGAAAGAAGGCTATCCCGATTTCATAGAAGTAATAAACGAGCCGCGTCCTATGGCAAACACAAGCGGTCTGCACTATCATCAGAGTGAATTCCTCAAACGTCAGCAAAAAGAGAAAAAGGAAGATCCCGACAGTGAACAGGCTGCTCCCGCAAGTTATGAAATGGACGAACTTTCTATGGAAACTCAACTTCCGAAAAGCAGCCGCAAGATAGACAGCATGATGTGATCTTCCCCTATGCAAACGGAGGTCTTTTGTTCTTATGAATGAACTTAACACGGAACTTAATTCCGTTCATGATGTAAAGGTGCTGTTATGTTACTTACTCGGCAAGCTGAAAGAGCCTGTAACGGAAGAACAGCTTTATGAGATAGTTGTTGACAGCGAAGTGATAAATTATTTCAACTACACCGAAGCAATTGATTCACTTATAAAAAATAATTCCGTCAGCAAAGTTACCGACGGAGGAAAAACATATATAAAACTTGAAGAAAAAGGACGTTTCGGAGCGGATTATTTCAACGATACGATCCCTTATTATTTCAGAAAGGAACTTTTAAAGTCTGCGCTGTATTATTTTGCCAAGCTGAAACGCGAAAGCGCAGCCGAAACGGATATAAAAACTTTTGAAAGCGGCTGTGAAGTAAATTGCCGTATAAAAGACAAGGATTTTGATCTTATGAAGCTTTCGCTTTACGCGCCCGATGAGGAACAGGCGAAGCTGATAAGCGATAAGATAATGCTTGATCCTGCGGGATTTTACAGCAAAGTCATGGAATATGTTCTTGAAAATGAAGAAGAAAAGATCGATATCCCCAATGAATAAAGGCAGGAAAGTTATCTTCCTGCCTTTGTTATTATATTTGTGCGTATTGCTGCCGTCCTGCCGTGAAAATATCTCCACCGTTACAATCATCTGCAACTGTTACGGGAAATTTTTCTATGTATAACTTTTTTACGGACTCGCAGCCCAGATCTTCAAAAGCTATGACTTCACATTTCTTGATACAGCTTGCTGCAAGAGCACCCGCGCCGCCGACAGCGCAGAAATATACTGCACCGTTTCTTTGTATGGCGTCTCTGACAGCATCACTGCGTTCGCCTTTGCCGATCATGCCGCAAAGACCGTTGTCAAGAAGCCTTGGTGCGAATTTATCCATTCTGCCGGAAGTCGTCGGACCGCATGAACCGATAGGTTTTCCTTCCGGAGCGGGCGTAGGACCCGCATAATATATCACAGCGTCCCTGATATCTACAGGCAGCGGCTCGCCCTTATCAAGAAGTGCGTCGAACCGTTTATGTGCAGCATCTCTGGCGGTATACACGGTACCCGTCAGCAAAACTTTATCTCCCGCTTTCAGTTTTCCGCAGAAACTGCGGAGTTCTGAAACGTTTATATCGTAGATCTCAGCCATAACTTACATATCGGAAAGTGAGATACTTCCTGCTGCAGGCGGCTCATCGTCATAATCGCCGCTTGCTTCTGCTTCGGCTTCAGCTGCTTTTGTAAGGCTTTCAAGTTCGCTCATGTCAAATCCTGCAAAAGCGGGTTTTGCTTTAGGCAGGGGAGCGGGCTGAGGAGCAGGTTTAGCTGCCTGAGGTTCGGAGCGGGCAGCCTGCGGCTCGGGAGCAGCGGCTTTCGGAGCGGGCTTGGGAGCAGGAGCAGGCTTAGGAGCTGCAGCGGGTTTAGCTGCGGGAGCAGCACCGCCGGGAACAGCACCTTTCTTGAGAGCGTTTTGAGCGCTGTCGATGCGTGCTTTTGCTTCATCAAGTTTAGCGATACTTTCACCGGAGAACATTTCGAGAACTTCCTTGAGTTTGATAACATTTTCGTCGATCTCGGCGATCTCTTCGGTAACTTGTTTTCTGATCTTATCTGCGGCAGCGCGCATTTCGGAACTCTTATCCTCTGCTTCAGAGAGTATCTTGGAAGCTTTATCGTCAGCGTTTTTAACGATAGTGGAAGCTTTTCCGTTAGCGTCATCAACGACCTGATTTGCGAGTTTCTTTGCGTCCTCGTCCATTTTGCGGGCATTTTCCTTAGCCTGTGTAACGATAGTATTTGCAGTTTTCTGAGCCTCGAGGAAAACGTTGCTGAGGTCGATGGCACTGCTTTCTCCGGCACCTGTTGCAGCCTTGTTCTTAGCGTCCTGCAGCTGTTCTTCCAATTCGGAATTATGGGCTTTGAGGGCTTCGATCTCTTTATCTTTCTGAGCGAGTTCATCTTCCATAGATTTCATCTGGAGTTTAAGAGAATCGTTGTTTGTCTGAAGTTCGCTGATCTTAGCTTTATCGGCAGCGAGGAGTTCCTCGTACTTGCTGTTGTCAACGCCGTTTCCGCCACCGGAACTTTCGAGCAGTGCTTTTTTCTCATCAAGCTCTGCTTCGAGAGAATAGATCTTAGTATTTAACTCATCAACATAGGCAAGAACGTCTTTTTTGTCAAATCCACCGAAGCTTACGGTCTTGAGAAATCCGGTTCCATCCATTGTGAATACCTCCAATTATCGGATAATTGTTTTTCGTATGCGGAATGAGAGAGGAGACTCTCATTTGCACATTGGAATACATTAAAATTATACCATACATTTCAGCATTTCACAAGGGAATTTGAGAAAATAAGTTCACAAAAAAATATATTAATTTTTAGTGAATTATTATAACTTGGCACTATTCGCTGAAACGGTCTTTCAGTTTTTTCAGGAGATCGAGGATATAGAAGCGGCATTCGTAGTTTTCCGGAGAGTTGAGCATATCAAGTTCTTCGGCGGTAAAAACGCCGTCATATTCGTTGAGGGCATCGTTTATGTCGGTGACGGCGGGCAGGCAAAGCGGCGGGAACATCACGCACCACCAGTTCTTGCCTTCGCCGCTGCCGATGGTTATTCTGAGAGCGGAATATTCTCCGGCGGGCATGGTTATGGTATCGTATACTTTTGTATCAAAATGCATTTTTGTGACTTCGCATTTTACAGTTTCGTTTATGCCGTATTCTCGGAGGGTATCTTCGGCGGTTCGGCGGATAAGTTCGAGATCTTCTTTTGCAGCTGCAGCGGCTTCATCGGCGGAATGTTTGCCGCGGAAGATATCCGCAGTCTTTTCAAGAACAGCGTCTCTCACTTTCAGTTTTACGGCTTGATCGCGGGGACTGTCCGAATTAGCGGGGATATGCAGTCTGAACACGGTATCGGTAAGTGCATTATACTCGTTGTTAAAATTACAAAATCCTGCGCAGAACACCGCTGCTGCCATACCGATCAAAACGGAGATCTCTGCTTGCCATGCTTTTATTTTCATATTGTCAAAACATTCCTTTCATATTTTAAATGAATTATAGGAAAATTTTAGCAAAATATTCAGTGTTAAAAAAATTTTTTGAAAAAAAGCTTGACAAACGTATCGGAATGAGGTATAATAATTAAGCATTGAGTTTGTATGCTATCTTAGCTCAGTTGGTAGAGCACATCCTTGGTAAGGATGAGGTCGTCGGTTCAAATCCGATAGATAGCTCCAATCCCGCAGGCGGTTCATGTCTGCGGGATTTTTTGGCGTTTTGTTTTTATCTTTTATTCTGTTTGGATCTCTTAGTTTTTATTTTGGGGGCAAATGTAAAAATGGGCGGAGTTTGCTTTTCTATTAAAAGCATAGCAAAATTATTTTTGTTTTATTTTTCGGGGTAAAACCTTCATGTGGCTTTAAGAACGCTGTTCTTATCTTTTGTTTTATTTATAACCCCTTTTTTGATTTTCGGGGGGGGCAGAACCTTTAAGGAAGGCATAGGGTGGGTGGGGGACGGCGGGGGTGTTCTGTTCTTATTTCTTGGTTTATCTTATAACTCTTTTGCCAATTTATGCGAGGGGCAGACAACCATAAGGGAAGGGGAAACCCGAGCGGCCCTATGGGCGCTCGCCGGTTTTCCCCTTCCCTTAGTTTTTCTCCCCTCGCGCTCCCCACTTTCCTTCAACCTTTCTCCTTCCACGCTCGCTATCCTAAAGTAGATGTTATAGAAGAATTATATTCGTACTCTATGACTTAGTTTGTGAAATTAACAGAAGCCCTCAGTTTTGTTTATCTTGGTACGAGAGTTCTACTGTTAGTTTGATATTCAACAATTATAGAGTTCTAAACAATAGAAATTCTTTTTGCGGAGTTCTCTCCCGATTAGAACGCTTATTCTTCTTTAATTTTCATCTAATATTAGAACGCTCGTACTAAGATAAGCTAAACCAAAGAACCCGTAGCCAACACTTTCCATGTTCAAGAATTCAAAAAAATCTTTTCTATAATCTCTACTTTAGGATAGCGAGCGCGGAGAGAGATGGGGTTAGGAAAAGGGGGGCACGGGGGGAGAAACGCAGGGGAAGGGAGAACCCG